>DJPG01000014.1:5880-16665 GCA_002439735.1 Firmicutes bacterium UBA6418
GCGTGGTGTTCCCGCCGCTGTGCCTGGTTGATTGCCGGAATTCGACTTACCGGGAATACTTTCATGTGGACACACAGGGGCGTCTGGTCTTAAAGTCGAAGATCCTGGAGGTTCTCCGCGAAAATGCAGAACATGAAGAATAGGTGTTTGAAAATCAAAAGACTCAGCAAGCGGATGCTGAGTCTTTTCGATATATAAAAACTTATAGGAGAAGCGATTTAATTGCCCGCGTTGGAAGAACCGTTTTGCGAGCTGGTGTCCGTTGTCTGGTTAAACTTTGAGGCATCCTCCAGTTTAACATCGCATTTGAGGATGTCACTGCCTCTGACAACCGTGAATGTGACAGTATCTCCGATCTTATGATCCTGAATGGTCTTGAGGAGTACCGCCGAATCCGTGATTTTGACATCATCGACGTAGTAGATCATGTCGCCCTTCTGCAGACCGGCTTTTTTTGCGTTTTCACCGGTAACCTCTGTGATGTAGACACCGGTCAGAGAAACGCCGTTCTGCATGGCGGTGCTGCTGTCGGTCAGATCTAGGATCGTGATACCGGCGGCAGGTCTGCCTTCGACATAACCGTTTTTGATCAGCGACTTCGCGACGCTTTCGACCTTATCGACCGGGATTGCAAAGCCGAGACCTTCGACATCGGAGCCGGAGGATTTGGCAACGACCAGACCGATCAGATCGCCGTACTGGTCAAAGAGACCGCCGCCGGAGTTTCCCGGGTTGATGGAAGCACTGGTCTGGATCAGTGACATGGACTTGCCGTCAATGGTGATCTCCCGTTCGAGCGCGCTGATGATGCCGTCGGTCGCGGTACCGGAAAGTGTCCCCAGCGGATTGCCGATCGCGACCGCCAGACTGCCGACGGAAACCTGATCCATGCTGCCCATGGTAACCGGCGTCAGACCGGTTTCATTGATTTTGATGACCGCGATGTCGGTTTGCGCGTCGGTTGCGACCAAAGTCGCGTCATAAGACTTGCCGTTATACAAGGTGACCTTGATACTGTTCGCGCCTTCGATGACGTGATTGTTGGTGATGATATAACCGTCTTCGCTGTAGATCACACCGCTGCCGGCACCCTGCGTAACATATTGTCGCAGCCAGCTGTCGGTGGCGACGGATTCGGTTTCAATGGCAACCACGGAATTTTCATTTTTAGCGACGATCTCTTCGATCGAGAGTACGCTGCCGGTGGATTTTGCCAGATTGTAATTTGTGGTGTGAATGCTCTTGTCAACCGAAGTCCCGCCGAAGCTGCTGATTGCCAGTGCGTAAGCGCCTGCTCCGATTGCCGCGGAGAGGATCATGCAGAGGGCAAGCATCAGTGCGAAGAACTTTTTGGTGACATAAGGCGTATTGTTTTTTTCTTTTGGTTTTGGCTTTTTATGCGGAGCCTCCGCAGTGTCAACGTAGACCGTATGCGTAAAGTCGCTTTGTTCACAGCCCATTTTTTTAGACTCCGGATTTTCGGCTTCAAATTTATCCCAATCATCCATGACAGGTTGCCTCCTTTTTTCTTGTTTTCTTTTGATATTCAAATTATAATCACGTTTTGTGTTTTTTCTGTGTAAAAAACATGTGAAATATGATAAAATATGATGATAAAAGCAAAGAGAAAGAACGAGTTCACAAGGCTAGTATGGAAAAATATTTGAAAGAATATACCCGGTGGCAGAAACAGACGCTGCCGCCGGATCTGGCGGAGGAGCTGGAGGCAATCCGCGCAGATCAAGAAGAAATCTATGACCGTTTCTGCCGGACGATCGCGTTCGGAACGTCCGGTCTGAGAGGGAAAATGGGAGTCGGAACCAATCGGATCAATTCGGTCATTCTGCGTCAAATCACGCGGGCGATCGGTCGCTACCTGACGGAGCGTTACGAAAAACCGGCGATGGTCATCGGCTGGGACACGCGCAGAAATTCGCGTGAATACGCGCAGGTGACCGCCGAGGCCTTTGCAAAGAGCGGCGTAAACGTCTATCTGTTTTCGGAACCGACGCCGGTCCCGGTCGTTTCGTTTGCGGTTCGCCATCTGCGAATTAACGGCGGTGTTATGATTACAGCCAGCCACAATGCAAAGGAATACAACGGTTATAAGGTCTACGATCATTATGGCAATCAGATTGATGATAAAAAGGCAGAGCTGATCGAAGCATACCTTGCGCGTGAGGAGACTTTTTTGCCAAATGCCGCGCAGGACTTGACAGACGGAGAAAAAGCAGGTACGATATTCTTTTTGGAAGAAGAAATAAAGACGGCATATCTGCAAGCCTTGCAGGCAAATACGCTGTGGTGGGATACTCCGGCGCGCTGCAGGGAAAGTCTCGCGGCGCTTTCGGTCTGCTACACGCCCCTGAATGGGACCGGAAGGAATTTTGTTTTGTCGGCACTAGCACAGCTTGGCATTTGCCAACTTGATCTCGTGCAGACGCAGGAAGCGCCGGACGGCACCTTTCCGACCTGCCCGTCTCCGAATCCGGAATATCCAAAGACCTTCGATGAAGCGCTCCGAACCTGCCGCGCTATCGCGGCGGAAGGAGGGGCGCTGCCGGATCTGATCCTGGCAACGGATCCGGACAGTGACCGGCTGGGTGTGATGGTGCTTCACGAAGAAGCATACCGGCAATTAAGCGGTAATCAGGTCGGAGAACTCCTGCTTGACTATGTATGTCGGGTGCACAGTGCCGGAATCGGCGACCGCGCGCTTGATGGGCGGGATGTGATGGTGAAGAGCATCGTCAGTTCTCCGTTGACGGAAGACATTGCCGAAGCCTACGGCGTGCAGGTCAAAAATGTTTTCACCGGATTCAAAAATATCGCGGCGGAGATGCAAAAGCTGAAGCGGCCGGAATCTGAAAAACGTTTCCTGTTCGGGTTCGAGGAAAGCCTCGGCTATTTATACGGCGACTATACCAGAGACAAGGACGGTATCCTGACCGCGCAGATGGTCTGTCTGGCGGCGGCACAGCTGAAAGCGGAGAAACGAACCCTTGTGGATCGTTTGGAAGAGCTTTACCAGTGCTACGGCTACCTTGCCTCGCGAACCTTTTCGGTCTATTACCACAGCGAAGCCGAACGCCAAACAATCCAAAGACAAATGCAGCGGCTCTTTGCGGATGGACTGAAGCGTGATGGCTTCGCGGTCAAAAAAGAACTGTGTTACCGGAATCCACCACTGTACTGTGCCGATCTGGACGATGACGCGAGGATCATCGTGCGGCCGTCTGGAACCGAGCTGAAGCTGAAAACCTATATTTTTTCCCGGGGACAAAACGCGCAGGAGGCAGAAGCCACGGCGGATGACTATTGCATGCGGATGCGGAAAAAATGGAAAGAGGAGGAGATTTTATGAGTAAAGTTATAACCGGAATTGACCAAAGTGGTTCCTTCCGAGTATATTTGGCGGTCACCACGGATCTGGTAGAGGAAGCCAGAAAGATTCACAACACGACGCCGCTGGCAACGGCCGGCTTGGGAAGAGTTCTGACGGGCGCGGGCATCATGGGTTTGCAGCTCAAAAATGAGAGCGATAAGTTGACCGTGCTGTTCAAGGGAGATGGTCCGGCGCGGCAGATTCTGGCGACGGCGACACAGGGCGGCGACGTAAAGGGTTATATCGCCAACCCTGATGTCGAACTGCCGCTGACGGAGGCCGGCAAACTGGATGTCGGCGGTTCGTTGGGTGTCGGAGAACTGACCGTGATCAAGGATCTGGGGCTCAAGGAGCCGTATGTCGGCACGATCGCGCTGGTTTCTGGTGAGATCGCCGAGGATCTGACGGCGTATTATTTCATCTCGGAGCAGCAGAATTCCGCGATCTCCTTGGGAGTGAAGATCGATACCGATTACAGCGTGCTGGCGGCCGGAGGCATGATGATTCAGATGCTGCCGGACGCGCAGGCGGGTGCAGTTGATGCGCTGGAAGCCATGCTGACGGATCTGCCGCCGATCACGACTCTGGTGGAAAACGCGATGGATGCCTGCGGTGGGCGGGAGGCTTCACAGGAAGCAATGCTACAGCATATGCTGAAAGAGATTTTTGGCAGTATGCCGGAGGATTATCAGGTTAAGATGCTGGAATTCCGCGATCTGCGCTGGCATTGCGACTGCTCGGAGGAACGGTTGGAAAAGGTGCTGATGACCATCGGGAAAAAAGATCTGGAGGAGATTATCGAAGAGGACGGTGAGGCCGAGATGGTCTGCCAGTTCTGCTGCAAGAAATACCATTTTGACAAAGCGCATTTACAGAGAATTTTAGCAAGTATGCAGAAGTAGTTTGTCATGGAGGGCAGAGGTTTGGAAAATACAAAAAAACGAATCGGAGTTATCTTCGGCGGAAGATCCGGCGAGCATGAGGTTTCGCTGATGTCCGCGGCGTCGGTGATACGGGTGCTGAATACCGCAAAATATGAGCCGGTCTACATCGGGATCACGAAGGATGGCGCATGGAAGCGCTTTTGCGGCAACGCGGATCAGATCGAGGACGGAAGCTGGCTGGCATCCGCGCTGGATCTGAATCCCGGAGAGCTTAAAAGCTATATCGATTTCGCGCTGCCGATCCTGCACGGTCCATATTGTGAGGACGGAAAGATTCAGGGCTTTTTCGAGACGATGGATATTCCATACGGCGGATGCGGCGTGCTTGCATCGGCGGTCGCCATGGATAAACAGGTCGCGCGGCAGGTGTTCCTGCAGGCCGGGCTGCCGATGTGTCGCCACACATTCCTGACACGGGCGCAGTACCGAGAGGATGCGCAGGCGGTGATCGCGCAGATCGAAGAGACGATCGGCTACCCGAATTTTGTAAAACCGGCGAATCTGGGATCCAGCGTCGGCATCAGCAAAGCGAGGGATCGCGGCACGCTGGAAGCGGCGTTGGAACTGGCGATGCGGTATGACAGTCGCATCATTGTCGAGGAATTCATCGACTGCCGGGAATTGGAAACCGGGATTCTCGGAAATGACGATCCACAGGCAGCGGAGGTCGGCGAGATCCTTTCGACGACCGAATTCTATGACTATGAGGCAAAGTACAGCGAGGGGTTTTCCAGGATCTGTATTCCGGCCGAGATTACGGCAGATGACCGGGAAGCCATCCGTACAATGGCGCTCAAAGCTTACAAAGCAATCGGCGGAGCGGGCTTTTGCCGGGTAGACTTTTTTAAAGACCGTAAAACCGGAAAACTTTATTTGAACGAAATCAATACGATTCCGGGCTTCACCAAATACAGCATGTTCCCGCTTTTGTGGGCAGCAGCGGGGGTGGAGTATCCCGATACCGTGGAAAGGATCATTGAACTGGGCTATGAGAGATATTACGCTGAAAATTATCGGGAAACAGTGCTATGATAAGCATGAAGAAGAACAGATGGAATTCGTGACCGACGGAAAGCTGTACGTGCGCGGAGATGCTGTTTATATGGTTTACGACGAAAGTGATGTTTCCGGTATGGCCGGCTGCAAAACGACGCTCAGGGTTCGCGGTGACTCGCTCAAGATGCGCAGGATCGGCAGTGAAGGAATGCAGACGGAGCTTTATTTTGAAAAAGGAAAACGGATCAGCAGCACGTATGACACGCCTTATGGCAGGCTGGGAATGGAAGTGCTGACACAGCGCGTTGATAACCATCTGGACGCGGAAGCCTGTACCGGAAACATCAATATTGAATATCAGGTGAGTTTGGAAGGTATGGCGGAGATGAAAAACCGCTTGACAATCGATATTTGCAGAGAAAACAGAAGCTGATGAGGAAGAATAAAGAGAAAAGGCAGGGAAAAGAATCGATGAAACAAGGTTTTGATGCGGAAAAATACATTGAAGAACAGTCGAAGTATATTCTGGAACGGATCAATGCGGGAAGCGGACAGCGGCTGTATCTGGAATTCGGAGGAAAGCTGGTGCATGACAAGCACGCGATGCGGGTTCTGCCTGGCTTCGATGAGAACGCCAAGATTAAGCTGCTTCAGAGGATGAAAGAGCAGGCGGAGATCATCATTTGCATTTACTCCGGAGACATCATCAACAGTAAGACACGGCAGGACTTCGGTATCACGTATGACCTGGAAGTGCTGCGGCTGATCGACATTTTTCGCAAGCATGACCTGAAGATCAACAGTGTGGTTGTCACGCGTTATGAGGATGCGCCGGCGGTCAACCGCTTCATCAACAAATTAGAGCGAAGAGACATCAAAACCTATAAACACGGCTATACCAAAGGCTATCCGACCGACGTCGATACCATCACCAGTGAAGAGGGCTACGGTGCGAACCCATATATTGAAGTCACTAAACCGCTGGTCGTTGTCACTGGACCGGGTGGGGGCAGCGGCAAGCTGGCGACCAGCCTTTCCCAGCTCTATCACGAATACAAAAGAGGAACCAAAGCCAGATACGCGAAATTTGAAACCTTCCCGATCTGGAATCTGCCGCTCAAGCATCCGGTCAACATCGCTTATGAGGCAGCGACGGCAGACCTGCGCGATGTCAACATGATCGATTCCTTTCATCTGGAGGCGTACGGACAGATGGCCGTCAATTACAACCGTGATCTGGAGGTTTTCCCGGTCGTCAAACGGATCATCGAAAAAATCACCGGCGAGTCGGAATATCAGTCTCCGACCGATATGGGGGTTAACCGGGTCGGCTTTTGCATTACGGACGACGAGGCGGTGCGCGAGGCTTCGGTGCAGGAGATCATCCGCCGCTTCATGATCGCCAAATGCGATTACAAGAAGGGTAAGATCACCGAAGCGGTGCTGGAACGTTCGGAGCTTTTGATGAAGGAAGTCGGTGCCAGTGAAGAGGATCGAAAGGTCGTGACGCCTGCGCGGGAGTATGCGGAATACAAGCGCAATTGCGATAAAAAATATGTCAATGTGGTCGTCATGGCGATCGAAATGCCGGACGGCAGCATCGTGACCGGCCGCAGCAGCCGCCGTATGGCAGCCGCCGGAGCGGCGGTGCTCAACGCCATTAAGAAGATCGCCGGGATTCCGGACGATCTGTATATGATCGCGCCGAATGTCTTTCGCAGCATTCAGAATCTCAAGGGCGATCTCCTGCACTATGACCGGACAAGTCTCAATTTGGAGGAAGTGCTGACCGCACTGACGATTTCGGCGGAGAACAACTCCTGTGCGGAAAAGGCCGTCAAAATGCTGGAAAAACTGAACGGATGTAAGGCACACTGCACTGCGATCCTCAGTGAGCGCGATGAACAGGTGCTTCGCAGCATGGGCATCGATGTGACCTGCGATCCGGAATATCTGACGACAAATCTATACTTATCGTAGACTTAGGAAGACCTATGACAAAAAAATCGGAAAAACGAAGAAAAGAAAGCCGCATCAAAGATATGCTCATGCGGCAGGAAAATTTTAAGTACCGCCTGATCCTCGAGGGTGTAGCGGTGGGATTGCTTGCGGGTATGGTAAGCTCTGCCTTTCGCTGGAGCCTGATCAAAGCGGAGGATATCCGAGACCTGTTTCTGGACGGCGTGGCGCAAAGATGGAGTCTGGCGTTTCTGGGCGTTTTCCTGCTGGCAGTCCTGACCCTTTTCGTTGCGACCCTTTTGCGGCGAGAGCCGTTGATTTCGGGAAGCGGCATTCCACAGGTGGAGGGAGAACTGCACGGCAGGATCAATGCTAACTGGCTGCAGGTGCTGATCGCAAAATTTCTCGGCGCGGTGGCTGCTATCGGCGGCGGACTTTCCCTGGGCAGAGAGGGCCCGAGTATTCAGTTGGGCGCTATGGTCGGTAAGGGGTTTTCGCGTGTGAACAATCGCCTTCGCACAGAAGAAAAACTTTTGATGACCTGCGGCGCGGGCGCCGGTCTGGCGGCTGCTTTCAGTGCGCCGCTGGCAGGCGTGGTTTTTTCGCTGGAGGAACTGCACAAGAGTTTTTCCACGGAAATTTTGCTCAGTACGATGGCGTCTGCGATTACGGCAGATTGGATCGCGTCCTATATCTTTGGGCTGCGTCCGGTGTTTGACCTGACCATAACGAACGGATTGCCGCTGTCGCATTACTGGATGGTCATCGTTTTGGGCATTCTGCTTGGCGCGTTCGGCGTATTTTACAATAAAGCGATCGCCTTTTCGCAGAACTGTTTCGTCAGGATTCGTAAGGGATGGTTAAAAGCCGCGATCCCATGTGGCTGCATTATCCTGCTGGCCGCGTTTTATCCGACGGCTCTGGGCAGCGGGCATAGTCTCGTTGGACATGTCGGCAGCGGCAGCCTCGGCATATGGGCGCTGGCGATTCTTTTGACGGTCAAATTCGTGTTCTCGGTACTCAGCTTTGGTACCGGAGCGCCGGGTGGCATCTTTTTGCCGCTGTTGGTTTTGGGCGCTGTGAGCGGAGGTTTTTTTACGGAGACAGTCAGCGCGGCGGTCGGTTATACAAATGATTATGTGTCAATCTTTGTAATCCTGGGCATGGCCGGTTATTTCGCTGCTATTGTGCGGGCACCGATCACCGGGATTATCCTCATCAGCGAAATGACTGGCACGCTTTCCAATCTTCTGTCATTGTCGCTGGTGTCTTTGATCGCGTATATGACAGCGGAGCTTCTCGGCGGGATCCCGGTTTACGACCAGCTGCTTGCGCGTCTGCTGCAGGGCGAAAATCAAAAGCGGCCGAAAAAAAGCAATAAGATCTTCGTAGAAAGCCAGATTCAGATCGGCTCCTATATGGAGGGGCGCGCGCTGGCCGAGATCGGATTGCCTGCGGGCAATTTGATTGTTTCCGTGCGGCGCGGTGGCAGGGAAGTGGTTCCGAGTGGGCAGACGGTGTTGGAAAGTGGCGACAATATCGTGATTCTCTGCAATGAGGGTAGTCTGACAGAGGTCAATCGCATTCTCGACAAAAAATGCCGCAGTATCTATATGTATGCGGAGCAGGCGGAAACAGAACAGCAAAAACAAGTAGATTGCGATTGCGGGCGCAAGGAAAAGCCGCGCAAAATTTAGAATTTTGCGCGGCGTAGTTCTTCCAGAGCGTGGAGCCTGGATGCCTTCTGACTGTCCCACTCCAGCAGTTTTTCGGAATACTCCATGAGTCTGCCTTTTGAGAAGGGGGATAATAAATTATAATTGTTTAAAAGATTTGATGCCGAACGACTGAAGCTTTGACTGGATGTAAGACCGTTAAGGAATGTATCGGGATCACGTTCAAACAAAAGGCTCATTTCAATGCCGAAACACTGTGCGATGTTAAACAGAACTTCTGCATCCGGAGAACGATTGCCCAACTCATACTGGACGTAGAGAGAACGTGTGATGCCGACGGTTTCCGCCATGAGTTGTTGGCTCAGACCGTGATAACCGCGCAGGATTTTCAGATTGTTCCCGATGCATTTCTGAATGACAAGATTCAATCGGGGTCGCTCCTTTCTTTACTTATACAGTCTTGGTGAGATTGAAATACAACACTTTTTGCTTTCCGTTCCTATTCTACAATATTTCTTCGCAAAAAGAAACAGGGGAAAGCTGAGAAAGAAGAAAATTAGCAAAAAAAATTCACATAAAATTCACAAATGACACATGTCGTGCGGATTTCCGAAATTTCGCGAAAAAGCACTGCAAAAAATACAAGAGAACCGAAAGAAAAGGGGTTCCTTTTTTGCGAATTTGTGGTATAATTATAAGTGACGAAGAGTTAAAATTTTAACAAAACAGAAAATTCAGCTACATATTAAAAGGAGGCAATTTTAATGAAAAAGATTGGCGTACTGGGAACAGGCACAATGGGAGCCGGCATCATTCAGGTTCTGGCACAGAACGGTTATGAAGTTGTGATGAGAGCGAGAAGAGAATCTTCGATCGAAAAGGGACTTGCTACCGTTAAGAAAAACCTGGATAAAATGGTTGCAAAGGAAAGAATGACTGCAGAAGAAGCAGAAGCTGTATTTGCAAGAATCCACGGTTCCACCGACATCAACATTATCGCAGATGCTGACCTGGTAATTGAAGCTGCAACAGAAGACATGGAAGCGAAGAAAGCTCTGTTTGCAGAGCTTGACAAGCTTTGCAAGCCGGAAACGATCATCGCGACCAATACTTCTTCCTTATCCATCACTGAAATCGCGGCCGCAACCGAAAGACCTGACAAGGTGATCGGTATGCACTTCTTCAATCCGGTTCCGGCTATGAAGTTGGTCGAGATTATCAAGGGTCTCACGACTTCCGACGAAACCAAGGATACCATCCTTGCGTTAACCGAAAAATTAGGCAAGACTCCGGTAGAAGTTGCGGAAGCTCCGGGATTCGTTGTAAACAGAATCTTAATTCCGATGATCAACGAAGGTATCGGTATCTTGGCTGACGGCGTTGCGGATGCAAAGGGTATCGACACCGCAATGAAGCTTGGTGCAAACCACCCGATGGGACCGTTGGAATTAGGTGACCTGATCGGCCTGGATGTTGTACTGGCGATCATGGATGTTCTTTACAGCGAGTATGGCGATTCTAAGTACAGAGCACATGTTCTGCTGCGTAAGATGGTGAGAGCCGGCAAGCTTGGCAGAAAGACGGGCGTTGGTTTCTACGATTACACCAAAAAATAAGAGCACAAATAGAATGAAACAGCAGAGCGCCCAATGGGGGCGCTCTGTTTGCGATCAAGAAAGCTGCAAGCTTTCAACTTCTTCAGTGCTAAGTCCGGTAAGTCTTGCGATCATTTCTTTGGGAATTCCTTCCAGCAGCATATTTTTTGCAATTTCATGCTGTTTTTGAGTAGCGCCAATCGCTTCACCCTCGGCACGACCCTCGGCAC
>DJPG01000014.1:16707-21139 GCA_002439735.1 Firmicutes bacterium UBA6418
GCACGACCCTCGGCAAGTCCCTCTTTGCGTGCGTATTCCCGCATAGAGGCTTGATCGTGTTGATACATCATGCGGCATTCCGCCCACGCAGCCTCTCTTTCTTCCTTCGTTGCTTTCCGATACAAGTTTTCAGCCATGATGATACCCTCCTCCTTCTCGCATATTTTCTGTACGGAGTCTTTGTAGTTCGCATCATCAGCATATCTTAAATAAACCGCAAGCCGTTCCATTTGGCTCATATCTTTAATTGGCTTGTTTGGGTCTGCTTTACCCAACTCCAGAAAGTGAAAGGCAAGGCGATCGCACAAGCGATGTCCGGTTTTTTGCTCTTGTACATCAAATATGCTGTGGAAACCGATTTGATTCGAAAAGAGCTTGTTCTTTATGATAGAAACTACAATGCTCTTCTTCATATTACCATAAGGTTCCCCGGACTTCAATGAGGAATTAACGAGTCGGCCGCCGTAGAACAGAGTCCGGCAGCGATAATCCTTGAGGTGATCGACTTGCATCTCAATGGTCAGTAACTCGCCAGAGTCGGTTTGAGCCTTGATATCCATTGCGGTGTCTTTGTCAAGAATCCAG
Source organism: Firmicutes bacterium UBA6418 (assembly GCA_002439735.1). Taxonomy (GTDB): domain Bacteria; phylum Bacillota; class Clostridia; order Peptostreptococcales; family Anaerovoracaceae; genus CAG-238. The sequence goes on from DJPG01000014.1 coordinate 17,293, forward strand.
TCACCGATATCGATCGGATTCTTGATTTCAATGTTACGAATCGGATCATCCTTTCGCTCCAGAATGATGTTAAGCATACCGATGAGGGCTGCGCGGGATTCTTCCGTATCGCTGCCATAGATGCGGTGAAAGACATAATCGTTATAAAGCGGCATACGGGTTCGATACGTATCGGTGTAAAGTTTTGTAATTGCTTCGCTGTTATTTACGGTTGCTTTTTTCATCAGGTGCTCCTTCTCCATAGGGTACAAGTAATGGATTTATTCACAAAAATAGAAATTTTTGCAAGAAAAGAATAACATAATATAGAATAAAAATCAAGGTATTTAATGGAAATTTAGAGAAAGGAAATTCTGACATAAATCGACAAAAACAGAAGGGGTTGTTTTCGCAGCGGCTCTTGATTTTTTCGCGAGAAGCGTTTACAATATTCCTATATGCTATCCCGTCTTGAACAAGATCTTATTTTTAGCAATTCTTTTGATTCGAAACAGAAAGGTGCAGCACATCGTTTCGCTGCAAATGGGTAATATCCAATGCCAAGAAAAAAAATCGTGACAGAAGACGTCATGGAAAACGCAGACAAAACTCCGGAAACAACGATTTCGGAGCAGGTTTTGATTGTAACAGAGGATCCGGCGACCGCTTCGATCTCGGAGGCAGAGCTTTCCGAAACGGAAGATGATGCGGCGGCAAACGGAGAAGAAAAAGAAAAACCAGCCAAAAGAGAATACGCGAAGGAAGAACGACCGGAGGTCGAGGGCATTCTGGAGATCCAGGAGGAGAACAATTTCGGTTTCCTGCGATTTTCTAATTTTTTGACCAGTGATAAGGATATTTATGTGTCGCCGACGCAGATTCGCAGGTTCAACTTAAAGACCGGTGATAAGATCCGCGGGATCACCCGCCTGCCGAAAGAGGGCGAACGCTTCGGCGCGCTGCTCTATGTGCTGACCGTCAACGGCGATGAGCCGGGCGCGGCAATCCGCAGACCGGACTTTGAAGAGCTGACCCCGGTGTTCCCTTATCAGCGGTTGAGACTGGAGGATGGTACGCGGGATCTGTCCATGCGTTTGATCGATTTGATCGCGCCGATCGGCAAGGGGCAGAGAGGACTGATCGTTGCTCCACCGAAAGCGGGTAAAACCGTGCTGCTTAAAAAAATTGCCAATGCGATCGAAAAAAACTATCCCGATGTGGAACTGATTGTTCTGCTGGTCGACGAGCGACCGGAAGAAGTGACGGATATGAAACGCTCCTTGGCCAGCGGCGAGGTCATCTATTCGACCTTTGATGAGCTGCCCGCGCATCATGTCAAGGTTGCCGAAATGGTGCTGGCACGCGCGCAGCGTCTGGTTGAGCATGGCAAAGATGTGGTAATATTATTAGATAGCATTACAAGACTCGCGAGAGCCTATAATATGGTGGTTCCGGCATCCGGCAGAACCCTATCCGGTGGCTTGGATCCGGGCGCACTGCACCGTCCGAAAAAATTTTTTGGGGCAGCTCGCAAGATGGAGGAGGGAGGCTCCATCACCATTTTGGCGACTGCACTGGTAGAGACCGGAAGCCGCATGGACGAGGTCATCTTTGAAGAATTCAAGGGCACCGGCAACATGGAACTGCATTTAGACCGAAGACTCTCCGAAAAGCGTATTTTCCCGGCGATCAGCCTCAACAAATCCGGCACCCGGCGTGAGGATCTGCTGATGGATCAGGAAGAGCTGGAGGCGATCTGGGCAATGCGTCGCGCGATGGCCAACAGGGATCCGCAGGATGTGACGAGCGAGATCCTTGATAATCTCGCGCACACCAGGACCAACAGGGATTTTATACAAGTGATCAAAAAGGTATTGATGGATTAGAGAAAACAGAGGACAGAATATGGATTTAAAACGGATTTTTTTGAAAGACGCGTGTCCGACCTCCATCGGCGGGCAGGCGATCATGGAAGGCATTATGATGCGCGGACCGAAGCGTACCGCCGTCGCCATCCGACTGCCAAACGGCAAAATACACATGAAGACACAGCCGACACCGCAGGGAAATAAATGGAGCAAGATTCCATTTGTTCGCGGCGTGGTCAATTTTGTGGCGTCGTTAGTCTATGGAACCAAGGTACTGATGTACTCCGCAGATGTGCTGGAAGCCAATTATCCGGAGGAATATCAAAAAGATAAATTTGACATCTGGATCGAGAAGAAGGTCGGTAAAGATAAGGCTTGGAACATTCTGATGGTGTTCTCCATCGTACTGGCACTGGTCATGTCGATCGGTATTTTCATGCTGCTGCCGACCGCGATCGTCGGCTGGTGCTCGAAGCTGACGCAAAGCGTCATCCTGCTGAACCTGATCGAGGGCGTCGTGCGCATCCTGATCTTTGTCGTTTACATCGCACTGATCTCGAAGATGCAGGATATCAAGACAGTATTCCAGTATCACGGCGCGGAGCACAAGACCATTCATTGTTTTGAAAACGGGCTGGAACTGACGCCGGAAAACGCACAGACATTCTATACCCTGCATCCGCGCTGCGGCACCAGTTTCCTGATGTTCGTCATGGTGGTGGCAATCATCGTGCATGCATTCATGGGTTGGCCGAACGTCTGGCTGCGGATGGTGACGAGAATCCTGGTGCTGCCGGTTATCGCGGGTATTTCCTATGAACTGCTCAAGTGGGCGGGTCGGAGCAATAACATCGTGGTCGAGATCCTGAGTTTGCCGGGACTGTACTTACAAAAGCTGACGACGAAAGAGCCGACTTTCAAACAGCTGGAGGTAGCGATCGCTTCGGTCAAGGCAGTGCTCAACGACGGAGATGACGTTCCTTATTTTGAGGGTGTCTGCGATCTGGACGGCAGACCGGTAGACGGCGAGGTTCGGTATTATGATCCTGCCAAAGGCGATATCAAATATGAGGGACCGATCGGAAAAGAGGCAGAAGTCGCATCGGAGGAGCAGTCCGCAGAGGATTCCGAGGCAGAGTCCGCGAAGGAGGAAAAAGCGTGAGTCTGGCATTAAAGGAAGTGATCCGGATCGGAGAAAAGATGCTTGCCGACGCAGGCGTTACCGACGCGGCGATCGACGCGAAAGAGCTTTACTGTTATATGGAGGGGCTGGATCGCACCGGACTGATGATGGCATGGCAGCGGACGCTGCAGGACAATCAGTGCGAAGCCTATTTTCGGCTGGTGGAGGAGCGTGCATCCCGTGTGCCGCTGCAGCATATCACCGGAAGGCAGGAATTCATGGGTCTGCCGTTTGCCGTCAGCGCGGATGTCCTGATCCCACGCCAGGATACCGAGACGATGGTGGAAGACGCTTTGGAGCTTTTGAAGAGCGGCAGGCTGCGCGGCAATGTTTACGCTGAGGAAAAAACGTTCCGCGGAAGTGTCGAGGTGCTGGATCTTTGCTGCGGCAGCGGCGCCATCGGGATCTCGATCGCCAAACTGGACCCTTCCGCAAAGGTGACTTGCGCGGATATCAGCGCGAAGGCATTGGAGGTCGCCAAAAAGAACGCGCAGGCCAACGGTTGCAAGAGCGTGAAATTTGTAGAGAGCGATCTGTTCGCGGCAGCAGATTTCCACGGGAGATTCGGCAAGGGAAAATATCAGCTGATCATCTCCAATCCGCCGTATATCCGGCATGACGTGATTGGCACGCTGGAGCCGGAGGTGCGCGCGCATGAACCGATGCTGGCACTGGACGGCGGCGCGGACGGACTGGATTTTTACCGGCGGATCGCACAGGAGGCGCCGGATCATCTCAAAAAGAACGGCGTGCTGATGATGGAGATCGGTTACGATCAGAAAGACGCCGTCAAAGATCTGCTGCGCGACAGCGGCCG
>DJPG01000014.1:21207-21680 GCA_002439735.1 Firmicutes bacterium UBA6418
ACGGTGATGAATATAAAGTAGTTGAATTGCGAATTAAAATGTGATATAATTAACAAAAGAGAGGAGGGATATAAAAAATACTATTCCTATAAGAAACGTTTTAGGTTTTGTGAATTAAAAAGTGAGGAGGAAATAATTATGAAGAGAGTGATTAAGGCACTATTAAGTCTTAGCATAATAATGCTGATACCACTCTTTGCCTTTGCAGAAACAATTCCACAAGCTGAATCAATTTATTTTGCGAATGAGGCGGAACTAATCAATGATTTACAAAACCTAGAGGATTCTGAACTCGAAGAACTTGGATATAGCCAAGAAGAGATTGTTGAATTAAGAAATTACAGCATAGAAAGTTTTCTTTTAGAGAGGAGTAGGCTACCGAGAGAGGTATTAGCGTCTTATGGATATACTCCAGAAGTAATACAATTACTAAAAGAGTACAATGGCGAGCCTGTTGATGAGAACAGTCCCGT
>DJPG01000014.1:21724-27691 GCA_002439735.1 Firmicutes bacterium UBA6418
CAGTCCCGTTATATTGGCAATCCCCTCTTGTACAGGTCGCTTCTCTGGAGCAAGTACAAGTTCATCTGCAATGACTATTATGTTTACATGGGAATGGAGTTCATATCCAGCATATTTGCATACAGATGAAGTTGCAGTTTGTATGCAGGGATTTAATGCTAGTGGGACAAGAAAAGATACTATAGCATCAAACTATAGTGCGTCTATAGGTTATGCTGCACTAGGAAGCAGTGGAAGCTCTACAGTTGCATATGTCACTCCTACATATAAGAAAACAAATGAACTTTTGACAGCATCGATTCCTATGAAAAAAAATGGAGGAGACCTGTATGCGAAGCGTGGCGTTATTACTTTTACGGTAAAGCCTGATGGGAACTATCAATTTGACCATATCAATGTGGGATCGTATTATGTGCATGCATCAACACAAATTGACATTACGATATCTGTTGATACTGCCGGAAATTTTTCAGTTTCACCAAGCGTTCAGAGAGTATCTACTGTAGAGATTGATGGATCAGCAAGATGTTCCGCTACAGGCGTCATAGTAAATTATTAAAGGTAATCGTATGGAAAAATATTTAAAATGGATTTTACTTATCGTTTCCGGACAGTTTTTGTGTATACTCAGTTTGATGGTGGGAATTTTTGTTTTGGCAAGAGTACTTCAGATCTTGGGTGTCATCTTAGGCGCAGCCGGTATGATCTTTGCCTTTAGCGACTGGATCAGGAAGCAGGACCGTGGACAGAAATAAAGATATACGCAAAAACCGCCGCATTTGTCAGCAGTGCAAGTGCGGCGGTTGATTTATTGTTCCGCTGGAAACGAAGCGATGGAAGCAGCGAATTTCGCTGCTTTTTCTTTTATCCCGGGAATCTGCAGCAGTTCTCCGGGCGCGTTCGCGGTCTCCAGCATGGCAAAGTGCGGCGGCAGGATCATATTCTTGTTCATGTTCATCGCGCCGATGATCTGCTGGGCGACCAGATCGCCGCCGCTGTAGCCGGAGACGACCAGCGCGTAAACCCGCTTGCTGCTGAAATCATTGACACGGAAGACCGAGGTCAGACGATTGATAAAGGCCATGATGTTAGCGCTCACGGAATCGTTGTAGTTCGGACAGATCAGCACGACCACATCGCTCTTGATGATCGCCGGGTAGACCTTTTCGGTCATCACGCCGCCGTAAAAACAGTCGCCCTGCTCGCCAAAGTGCAGGCAGGTTTCGTATTTGCAGCCGCGGCAATCCCAGATCTGCCCGTTGCGGAGAGAGATTTCTTCGATGTCGGCTTTTTCGGCAAGCTCCGCGGCGATCATCTGCCAGAGCAGCAGGCTGTTGGACGTACGATGATTGCCGGCGTGAACCGCAAGGATCTTTGGCTTTGGAACCGCGGGCGGTGCAAAGTCCAGCAGCTTTTCGACCAGCTGGCGGCAACTGAGCCGGTAGGCTTCTTCGAGGCTGCAGGCCCAGAGACCGCTGCGGACGGTGAAATTATGCAGGTCCGGACAGGCTTCCACCAGCGGCTTGCCCGGGAACAGGCAGCCGCAGCCATTTGCGGCAAAGGCGATGCGGCGGCCGAGGTCTTTGGTAAAGAGATCACTCTGCCCATGGACGAGGACGCCGCCGCGCGCGCCGGCAAGCAGCGGCTCTCCGGCATGCAGATGCAGGAAGCGCAGGATGGCGTGGGTCTCACAGCTAATACCGCCCGTATCCGTATCCATGGCAAACAGCAGCGCGGCGCCGCGCAGACGGCCGCCTGCGGCAGCTTCCGCGAACGCCTGATAGGAACAAAGCTCTGTAAATTCCGTCACCTTCGCGGAGGCCTTCGCTGTTTCGCGGATGACCTGCAGAACCTGCGCAAGTCGCGGATCCTGCGGATCGGATAAAGTTCGGATCAGATAAAATTTCATGTTTTCACCTTCTTTTCTGCGTTTGCTGGATGGAATCCATCTGCATGCGCCTGGTTTACCGCGAACGGCAGCTCGGTGTCTGCGGATACCGGCCATTTTCGTATCGGCGGCCGATAATTAAATCAATGCGCACAGATTGCGGTAAGCGTGCTCGATCCGCGCGTAAAGCGGCGGAGGGAGCAGGAGATCCTCATATTCGGTACAGCCCTCCCGAACCCGATTGCGCAGTCCGAGGAACGCGCCGTCCGTACCTTTTCCGAAGTAGACCGAGCTATAGTGCCATTCGCCCTGCAGTGTCAGCAGCAGAGAGATCGCACCGGAGGATAAGGCCGGAGCCAGATACGGTTTGAAGCCTAGCTCGCGGATCGCTAGATTAGCTTGAACGGTCAGGTCGGTCAGTTCACGCGACAGTGCGTCGTCATAATGCTCGATGCTGTTTGCGATGATCAGATCCGCGCCGTGCGGGCCGAACGCGCGCCCCTCCGTCAGGTAAGAGGCAAAGCGGTCGTTTTTTTTTGCGTAATATTCCGCGCGTTTATTCATCACGCCCAGCCCATAGCCATGGATCTGAGCAGGTGACAGGCCGGAGGAAAGCAGGATCTCCTTGCAGAGCGGATCGACCGGGTCGGAGACCACGGCAAAGAGGCCGCGATAGTTGGCTTCCCTGGCAAGTCTTCCGTAGTGCGCGGCGATCTTGCGGTTCGCTTCAAACTGCAGCATGCGCACATCGCCGCCGCTGCCGACCGGAGGGACTGCCTTGGTCGCGCAGAAGACAAAGAGGTCGCAGTCGAAGATCTCTGATTCGGTGACCGCGGCGACCTCCGGAAGTACGTGGGTACCGAACGGCCAGCCGATCTGGTTCATTTCCGCTTCGTAGCGTAAAACGGTGTTCGGGTTAAGATCGTAGATCCCGATGCGGTCAATGAGATCACCGCCGAGCAGGCGCAGCCCCAGGAGGAGGGAAGCGCCAACGTCGCCGAGCGCGGCAATATTGACGCGCAGGTGGTCTTTTTTGAGCGGCGCGGGCAGCGTCAGCACATCTTGCCCCGGGCAAAGCTGCGAAAGCAGCCGCGCAGCTGTTTTTTCCGGCGCGGTCTGGGCGGAAAAGGGCAGGTTTTCTTTTATCATTTTGCAGCCATCCTTTCGTTGGTTTCCTTAAAAAGCTTTTTCATGCGGATCAGTTTTTCAATATCCATTTCGACAAAATCGGAAGCCGCCATACTTTCATCCATGTAGGTATGCCGCAGAAGATCCGGATTCTTCGGACTGTTGATGACTTCACCGAGCCGCTTGAGCGTGAGCTTCTGTTCAAAGATCGTCTGGTATTCGCGTTCCAGCGTCTTGAGGATCTCGCGCGCGTTTTCCAGACAAGTCATCGAAAAATCATAAAAATGCGCGCCTGGGATCTCGCCCAGGAAAGACGGCACCGCGAACGGAAGCAGCAGGTTCAGGGACGGGATCAGGTCACAGGTCGCTACCGCCGTGCCTTTCGGCTTCATGCTGTCACCGCCGATATAAGGGTACAGGGCGCTCTCATCGATCCAGCATTTGAGGTTCGGCAGGAAATAGGCGCTGTCCACGCTGCGCTCCTTGAGCGTCATCAGATCGCGTCCGCGCCCGGTCTGCACGCCGACAACCGTGTCGGCAACGACTACGCCGTTTGCCTTGAGGATCGGGTCGATCTCCTTCATGCGGTAGCCCTTATGCAGCAGATCATCGATCAGAATGACCGGACGATTGAACGAACGTATGGTGCGAATTTGATTTTCGAGTGTTGAGTAGTAGCTCTTTTCCTCAATCGTAAAACCGGAAAGATCCTCATAAAAGTATTTTTCGGTGTGGAGCGCTTTTGTTACCGTATTCGGAACCGCAGAACCCTCCAGAACCTTACCGAACGGAACTGCCATGTATTTGCCGTAGGCCTTCACTTCGTACGGTACCGGTGAGACCTGATTGACTTTGGCGATCAGGTGGATCATCTTGTGATACATGATATCCGAGTTATAGGAGAGCACCAGCTCACCCGGATAAATCTCGGTCAACATCTTCAGCAGCCGGTCGTGCGCGTGCTCAAGCGCGTTCCGAACTGCTTGCCGGCTACTCAGCGGGTGTTTGATCAGCGTATCGACATTTTTGAAGATGATCACCGGCGAACGCATATCCACGGCGTAGATTGGTGTTGTGCCTGCCGGGGCGATATTGCGAAAGCCTTGTCTGGTGACGGTTTCGGCCACGTGTGGGGAAAGCCCGGCTTCGCAGCACGGATGATAGACGACATAGGTATAGTCGCGAGCCAGAAGCTCCGAGAGCATTTCCACGAGAATGATCTGTTCCTTGTCCGGAATCGTCGCTTGCTCGGAGAAAAACAGTCCGCCGATCACCGCAATGGAACCGGCTGCCATGCTGCGAATATACGCTGCGATATCCTGGTCGCCGAACGTTTCGAGCAGATCGATGCTGTCCACGCGCTTGACAGCAGCGGCAGCAGCGATGCGGTTTTCGTTTTTGCCGTCACGGATGCAGAGCATGCGGACTGTATCATCCGACAGATAGCTACGAACCGCAGACAGTTCATAGCCCTGCGCGGTAAGGTCTGCCTGCAGGTCTTCCAAGATCGCGGGGTTAGCTTTCTCAAACGCTTCCAACTGGATACCGCGAGCCTGCAGCACATGCTTGTAAGCCGGTTCGCGCATATAGAGACCGTTTTCGAAGATATAATTTTGCGCGACCGGATCGATGAGATTGGAAATATCCCGTCCGGAGTCGATATTTTCCCGGATCCTGGTGGAGCTGATATCTTCAAAATATTCTTCCAGATGCAGATTGATGATCTTGCCGCTGATCGGATAATGCGTCTGATTGGCGGAAGCGTCGCGGCGTTCATCGGAGCTGCGCTTAAAAATGATGTGATTCAGCGTATGGATCGAATTCGGCTGCGGCTCCATACGATAGCAGGAGGCGTTCTCAATTACGTCGCTTCCGGCGACAAAGTAAAGGTCTTTGCCTGCGAAGATCTGCTTGAGCTTCGTAAGGTCAGAAGGATTGGCAATATTGATCGGGATGTCATCCGGGAAAATATAAATATTTTCTTCGTCGGAGACTGACATACTCATGATTTTGCGGCGCTGCAGGCGCGGCTGGGTTTTTTTGGACCAACTGAATTCGTCGAGTGCCAGGTAGACCTCGCAGCCCATATTACGGATCTCACGGGCGATCGCCTTGTGGCTGAGGCTGAACGGGTCAAAGGTACCCGGGAAGAAGGCAACCTTTTTCGCGTCGTCGGCAGGGAACGCGCCAATCTCCAGTTCATAATCGCAGATGAAACGATACAGATGCTTCAGAACCGCTGCGTTGTGGAAAAAATCCAGTTCCCTTTCCCTGCGGGACTCATAGAGCGCCAGAATCCGTTTGCCGCAGTGGCAGAAGAGATCGCGCTTTTCTTGCAGAGAAAGTTTCGCAGAGCCGAACAGGTTGCGGCCGATGCTCCACAGTGCTTCCCGGCTGATGGAGGGGCTGTAATTGGCAAATCCGCGCACGATCAGGCTGAGTACCCGATATTTACGGCTACTGCTGCGATCCTCCGACTCCTGTTCGCCGAACAGCGCGCGGTACAGGTCATAATGCTCGATGACCACACCGAGCGTATGCAGGACGGCGCCAACGACTTGTCCGTTTGTAGAGCTGAAGAATTTTTCCAGATCTGAAAGCAGTTCATCCAGCTCACGCGGCGGCAGATGCAGCATGATCACGCCCAGATAGTCCGGAATGTATTTGGAGAACTGATAGTCGCCGATTTCCAGACCCTTGCTGAGTTCGACCGCGATCTCGTTGCGCTGCTCGAGTGGCAGGCGACCGATGATGGAAACCAGCGCACGACCGGCAAATTTTCGCACGACCACGGTTTCGCTGACCTTGACCAGGTTACCAAGATGCGTGGCGACATGCAGTGCCTGCCCATCGATCCTGGACTGCTCCAGCGTGCGTAGCATGAGCTGGATGTTGGCGATCTTGACCGGCCAAGGCGTGCTTGCTTTCAGATTATCCAGATACATTTCCGA
>DJPG01000065.1:0-20973 GCA_002439735.1 Firmicutes bacterium UBA6418
TTATAAGACCACTGTCAAGGCAAGCGCAAAAGCAGGCAGCAAAGGAAACACGATCTCCTGGACGAAGACCAAGGGCGCTGCGGTAGACGGCTACATCGTATACAGAGCAACCTCCAAAGCCGGCACTTTCAAGAAAGTTGCGGCTACGAACAAGACCACGCTGCTGAACACCAACGTGAAAGCCGGAAAGAACTACTACTATAAAGTCAGAGGATACAAGACGGTAGACGGACACAAAGTTTACACCAAGTATTCCAACGTTGTTTCCGCAAAAGCAAAATAAAGACAGCGTGTGCATGCACGAAATGTCTTTGAACGATCATAAAACATAGAAGGGCGGCCGCTGAGCCGCTCTTTTTTGTTGCGTTCAAAAGGAAGATATAGTAAAATGAAAAGGGTGTAACCGAAAATCGAAAGAGAGGATTGTGCGGCATATGGAAGAACAAGGCACAGCCAAAAAAGTGAAGACCGAAACCAAAAAAGAAGTGAAAAAACCGATCCCGGCGGGCGTTCCGTATCTGGGGGCAGGCATCGCGTTTTTTATCCTGGCGATGATCCTGCCGATGTACCGGCTTTGGGCGCTGATCGCGGATCTGATGATCGCGCTTGCGCTCTGCGCGGCGCTGGGAAGCATGCGTAGGAAACAGATCGCGGCAATGCCGGTCGTGACGCCAGTGCAGCAGCGGGCAGACGAGATTTCCAAGATGCTGGACGCAGGAAGAGACCAGCTGTATGCGCTGCAGCCGAAGATCCGGAGCAGCAAGGTCGCGCAGACAGCGGGGAGCATGGCAAATACCCTGCAAAAGCTCGCGGACAATCTGGAAAAAAACCCGAAAGACCGCGGCAAGATCCGCAAGGTCGCGGTGCATTATGTACCGATGATCACCGATCTGGTCAAGAATTACATCAATCTGGAACAGCAGGGGATCGACGGCGCGAATATTTCCGCGACCATGTCCAGCATCGAAAACGGTCTGGAAAAAATCGACGAGAGCCTCAAACAGTACTTAGACGATATGTTTGAAGATGATAAGATGAGCATCGAAACGGACATCGAAGTTCTCAAGCAGCTGATGAATAAAGACGCAAGTGACGTAAATAAAATGAACTTTGACGATATCTTAAAAGAAACAAATGGAGGAAAAGAAAATGTCTGATGAAATGAAAACAATGGAAACAACGGAAACCATGGGAACCGCGGTTGATGCCAAAGAAGCGGAAATGCCGGTTTTGATCCTTCCGGGCGAAGACGTAACGCCGCTGGATCAGATGATGGTCGAAGCATCCGCACAGCCGGCAGTCAAAGAAGTGAACATCGAAGATAAGATCCAGTTGACCGACGCGGAGAAAAAGGCAGTAGAAGAATTCGCGGCGAAGATCGATATCAGCAACGCGACACACATCCTGCAGTACGGCGCGGACGCACAGGCAAAGATCACCCAGTTCTCCGATATGGCGCTCGAAAAAGTCCGGACCAAGGATCTGGGCTCTGTCGGCGATACACTCAGCTCGCTGGTCGTAGAACTCAAAGGCTTCGATCCGACCGAGCAGAAAAAAGGTTTTCTCGGACTTTTCAAAAAAGCAGGCGGCGGCATCGCGCAGCTGAAAGCGAAATATGACAAAGCAGAAGTCAACGTTGAAAAGGTCATCGATGTGCTGGAAGGCCATCAGATCACACTGACCAAGGATATTGCGGTACTCGACGAAATGTTCAAGGCGAACATGACCAACTTCAAGCAGCTTTCCTTATACATCGTTGCAGGCAAAAAGAAACTGGAAGAAGTGCAGAACGTGACGCTTCCGGCAATGCAGGCCAAGGCATCCGCGTCCGGCTCCATGGAAGACGCGCAGGCGGCAAACGACTACGCGAACCTTGCCAATCGTTTTGAGAAGAAGCTGCATGATCTCGATCTGACCAGAACCGTTTCTCTGCAGATGGGTCCGCAGATCCGGCTGATCCAGAACAACGACACCCTGATGGTCGAAAAGATCCAGACGACGCTGCTCAACACGATCCCGCTGTGGAAGAGCCAGATGGTACTCGCCCTGGGACTTGCGCACAGCGAACAGGCGATGCAGGCACAGAAAGCGGTATCCGATACGACCAACGAACTGCTCAAAAAGAACGCGCAGTTGCTCAAGGAAACGACCGTCGGCGTGGCGCAGGAATCCGAACGCGGCATCGTGGACATCGAAACGCTGCAGCACACCAACCAGATGCTGATCGATACGCTGGACGAAGTTGTGAAGATCCAGAACGACGGCAGAGCAAAACGCAAGGCTGCGGAAGCAGAACTGATGAACATCGAAAACCAGCTTAAGGATAAGATGCTGGAGTTTAGAGGCTAAGGTTTATGAAAATATTCGAAAAGAAAGGCGTCTGCCTGATCCTGATGGTGGTGCTGATCGCGGCCGGTTTCCTGATCGGCGGCTATAAAGGGCTCGCCGGACAATATCAGAAAGCTGCGGATGTGTTTTTCCTCGGCGAAGACCGTGACGGGATCTGTATTGCCAATGATATGGCGGAACGCGCGACGGCGCTGACAAACCTGCAGACCGTTGCCGCGAAATATCTGACTGCGGACAGCTCGGCTCTCAAAGCGGCGAAGGATGCGGTCAACGCGTATACGCAGGCAGAGGGGGACATCCGTGCCATGTTTGCGGCTAATACGAGTATGGATACCGCGATGGCGGATCTTTATCAGGATATGGACGGAAAGGCATTGGCGGCCAAGGATGAGAGCTACCGGCAGCGGCTGTATGCGGACTTCAACTCCCGCAATGATACTATCAGCCACGACCCGTATTACACCTATGCGTCGGATTACAACAAGCTTCTTTCGCATTTTCCCGCGAATCTGATCGCGGCGGCAACGCCGGTGAGAGCAGCGGCAATTCAGTATTGATGCGAATGAACCTACGCTGTACGCCGGTGGACGGCTGTATGGGAAAAAGGAAAAAAGGGTGAAGAAAGGCGAAAAAGAAGATGAAACGAAGAAAAACAGCCATATTTCTGATCGTGCTTCTAGTGCTGACACTATCCTGCGGAAGCGCTTTCGCGGACATACCGGATGCGCCGGATCCGTTCTACGTGGCGGATTTCGCGAATGTACTGGATGCGCAGACCGAGGAACATATCGTGAAGCAGAACGGCATTTTGGAAAATCTGTGCGGCGCGCAGATCGTTGTGGTGACGACGGATTTTCTGGACGGCATGAATATCGAGGATTATGCCTACAAGCTCTTCAATGACTGGAAGATCGGGGATTCCGAAAAGAATAACGGGGTCTTGCTGCTGCTTGCGATCGGTGAGGAAAACTACTGGTGCATGCAGGGCAAAGGGCTGGAATCTGTTTTGACCAGCGGCGATATCGATGATATCCTCTGGGAGGATCTTGAAACGGACTTTGCTGCCAAAGAATACAGCATCGGTGTGAGCAAGACCTTTGACGCGCTTTATGACAGCGTGTATTCGTACTATACTGGCACGACAGCCGGAAATACCGGAAACGGAAACGCCGGATATCCGCAGGGCGGCGAAAACTACGCGAGCGGCGGGATCCGATTCTCAACCGTTGTGAAACTCCTTGTGGTGATCTTTGTCATCGTACTGATCCTCAGTTTGATCGGCAGCCGCGGAAGCCGGCGCAGGAGAAACGACTACGGCGGAACAAACTCCGAAAAACACAGTTACGGCGGCGGAGGCGGCCCGGTCTTTATCCCGATGAACCATGGGCGCAGACGCAGAAGACCGCCGATGCCGCCGGGCGGCCATCCGGGAGACCCGTTCGGAACTCCGCCAGGCGGCAGCAGGACGCGGAAGCCGCAGCGCAGAAACCCATCCGGTGGCGGACTTTTCGGCGGCGGTTCCTCCTTTGGCGGAGGTTCGAGCCACCGGAGCAGCGGTTCTTTCGGCGGCGGCCACAGCTCGTTCGGCGGCGGCAGCCACGGGAGCGGCCGCGGCGGAGGCGGCATGAGCCGCGGCGGCGGAGCCGGACGCAGAGGCAGGTAGATAAAGAATGGATCCTGAAATGGCAATAGCGGTAAATCATGTTATCCCGTTTCCCCTTGTTTTTGCTCAAAAGATTACATGCGACTCCTGCGGCCTCCCAATTTCATCAAAAAAACGCAAAAAGATGTAATAGGATCCCGGAGCAGATCTCTGGGACATGGAAAATGCGGGAAGTTTTTGTGTATCAGCCCAAGAGTTCGTTTTGCGACACAAAGAAGAAAGGCTCGGCATGAGAACGGCAACAAAAAATGAAAAAGGAACAAGGAGAGCTGCTGAAGTGCAGACTTTAGAAAGAGCGTGCATTACATCTTTTTGCAAAGAAAATGCAAAAGTGGGAGTCACCAAAACGAAATGGGACAATCGTGCGCATAATCGCATCATAAAAAAAAAGAAAGCATACGATACGCTCGTCAAAGAAATGGGCGGCAGCGGTAATGTGGATCTTTTTAATGGTAAAACACCGACCGTTGTAACCAAGGATGGGGAAGAGTATTATCAGTTAAAGGATGAGACAAAATTTACGTCCTTAAAGGAGCTGAAAGCCGGTCTGGCGGAAAGCGGCTATACGGACATTGTTGTCTCTGCAAACAGCGTTCGATTCTGTGTAGATGCAGGCTTGACACAAGCGGACTATGACGAGGCGGCAGACGCTTACGCGTCGCTCGGTGTGGACATGAACAGCATGGTAAACTGCGTTATGCGTATCAAAATGCCGAAAAAGATCGAAGCGGTCAGCAAGAACGGAACTATTTCCGCCGACGGTTATACGGCAGAATTTACTTTAGGGATGAAGGATCTGATCGGCTATGTGGAATTTATGGTATCCACAGCCAAGGAAGAGACGGCCCCGTCGATCAGCGGCGTAACTGCCAAAAAAGTTTACAACAAGGCGATCAGCTTCAAGGTAAGCGATCCGAGCGGCATCGAAACCGCGACTTATCAGAAAAACAACGGTACAGCCGTCGCGTTTGCGTGCACACAAAAAGTCAAAAAGAACGGAACCTATACCGTGACCGCAAAGGACTATTACGGCAATGAAGCGGTGAAAACGTTCAAGATCAAGGACACCAAGAAACCGACCGTCACCGGCGTTAAGAACGGTAAAACTTACACCGGTGCAAAGGTGCTTAAGTTCAAGGATAACTGCGGTGTGGCAAAAGCAACACTGAACGGCAAGAAGATTGTCAGCGGCAAGAAAATATCCAAAAAAGGAAGCTACAAACTGGTCGTAACCGATGTCAATGGGTTGAAGACTACGGTAACGTTCAAGATCAAATAGCATAAATTAAACAGCGAAAAACGAGAAAGGCTCTTGCGGATGGTCTGCTGCGCGACAGCAGCTTATCCGGCAAGAGCCTTTAGAATTTGCAGCATTCGTTCGAAGCGTTGCGGTACGGTGGTGATGTCCAGAAATTCCTTTTCGCTGTGCGGGAATCCGCCGCCCGGGCCGCAGCCGTCCAGGATCGGGATCCCGAGGTCGGCGAGGCGGTTGGCGTCCGAAGTGCCGCCGGCGCGAACATAATGAAGACCCAGAGGGGCGAGGCGTTCCATCATTGCGCGGGTCTGAGACGTGATCACCAGCGGCGGATAATGGCTGATGCGGGTCACGCGGATCTTGGCGCCGTCGAGATGCGGATGGGTCTGCAGGTTGTCGAGTGCGCGCAGTACACGCCGGAACTCTTTCGCTTCGGTATAGCGGACTTCCATTTTTGCCGCGGCGTGCGGCGCGATCATATTTAATGCCGTACCGCCCTCCAAAAGGCCGACGTTGACCGAAGTACCGCGCTCCAGGTGTTGCAGATTGGAAAGATCGACGATTGTTTTTGCCAGTTCCAGGATCGCACTGACTCCCTCCGCCGGAGCCGTACCGGCATGGGAAGCGATGCCGCTTACGTCGATCGCAAACTTGGCGATGCCTTTCCGTTCGTTGACAAACTGTCCCTGCTTGCGTTGCCCCTCGAAGATGAAGATCGCCTGCGCATCCTGCGCAGCGGAACGCAGCAGAGCGGCACTGTCCGGAGAGCCGATCTCTTCATCGCTGTTGAGCGCGATAGTCAGCGGGATCTGCGGAGCGGCTTCGGCGAGATATTCCGCCAGATAAAGGATCAAAAGCGCGCCGGCTTTCATGTCGACCGTGCCGGGACCGTAGACGAGATCACCGTCCCGGCGGTAAGGGCGCGCGGTCGTGGTCCCTTTGGGGAACACGGTATCCAGATGACCGCAGAAAAAGAACGGTTTGCCGGCCAATTGGATCGGCTGCAGGGTTGATGCGGCAGCCTGCACTTCTGTAGCCGTTGCGTTCGGCAGGATCGCTCCCGATTCTGCCGGAACTCCTGGTAGAACGCATGCCGCTGCCGGATTTTTTGCCAGCAGAACCGGACGCTGCGCGTTGCCCGTCCGGTGCAGCTTCGTATCGAAACCGGCTTTGCGAAAGCGTGTTTCAAAAAAGGCTGCCATTCGGCTGCAGCCTTCGATGTCAGCGGTACCGCTGTCTGTATTGATCAGGATCTCGAGATCATCGAGGAATGCGTCTAACGGAAATTCCATAAAAAGACTCCTTTTCTGCCTGTCCGGCGAGGTATGGTCAAAACGCCTGGCTGTCTGCTGCTTTGCCGTCTGCAAAGCGAACCGTATAGCCATGGCCGGGATCCGGGATCCATTGCCAGAAGTTTTCGCGCTGTCCCGGGAAATAGTGTTCCATGGCCGCGGCGATCACACCGCCGTGGCAAACGACAAGGGAAACGGCGTCTCTGCCGTTGTGGCGGCAGGAAAGCTCCTTGAGGCGGTGCAGACCCTCCAGTTCTTTCAGTCCGCTGCGGATGCGTGCGTAAAAGCCGTTGATGGAGTCACCGCCATCCGGGAAAGCAAAGGAGCCGTCCGTCGTGGACATCCAGGTATCAAAAAGCTCTTTGCGGGCAGTATCGGCTTTGATCTCGTCGAAGGACATGCCCTCCCAGGCGCCGAAATTCATTTCGCGCAGAAGCGGAAGCGCCTTGTGCGGCTGATCGCCGTAAATGGTCTGAAAGGTCTGTTCGGTACGCAGCATACCGGAGGTGTAGCAATCCGCGCCTTGGGCATTCGGATAGATACCATCCGTTCGCAGCTTTTCGAGCTGTGCAATGCCGCGCTCCGTCAGCGGGATATCAAGTCGCCCATAATACCAACGGTTTTCGTTGCCGGCCGTGATGCCGTGCCGGATAAAGTGGATATAGGAATTCATATAGCCTCCGTTTCTGCGATGCCGCCGTTGCAAAGTTTTACTGCCGCTGCGATATCGGTTGATGATTTGCAGAAATTATTTGATGCGCTGGCCGAGACCGCAGAACACACGATGGATCTCGTCCGCCTCACGGCCAAGCCAGAGCATGGTTCTGCCGACTTCTTCGCGCCAGGCTCTGCGGTTCGGATCGATCGGCACAACGCCTTGTGAAACATCGTCCAGAATGATGATCTTGTCATCCAGCGGTTCCGCATGCATCCGAAGCGTTTCCTGCGTCTCCGCGCCCTCGCAGACGCAGGCGAAGCAGAATTTTTCCAGTCCGTAAAGGACTTTTTTGGAAAGATCAATGGTCAGATTTTCTTTACAATAAAAAATGTCATCCTCTGTAAAATCCCAATGTTCTTTTGCGTATTCCAGTTTGCCCTGAAAAGCGCCTCCGAAGATTAAAATCATATGTAATTCTCCCTGAATAATATGAAATCGCCATGAAATGTATCGCGCGCCAAGCCGTCTGCCCGCGCGGAAACTCCGCGATCAAGGTTAAAATAACGCCAATGCCAGCATGCCGAAGAGCTCGCCCCAGACAATGCCGTAGCCGGCAATGTCGCCACTCATACCGCCGAGCTGCTTCCTGGCGTAAAGAATCGCAAGGCAGGTCGCCGCGACGCAAAAAAGACACAGCAACGTGGTCACGATCGGGTAGCTGGAGCACCAGAACGCCAGTGCCAGATAGATCACGAGCTGCACCAGGAGCAGGACGATCCCCTGTTTCTTGCTCGCGGGCTGTGAGGCTTTCGGCAGAGCGGCCACTGCGGATTGCGGCGCGAGGGCGGTTGCGTCACGGGACTCCGCTTCCGCGATCGTTTTTTCTGCGGTTGCCTCTGTCCGTGAGCCATCCGCTGTATCCGAAGCCGCGTTCGTTCCGTCCGCATCATCCGTTTCGCTCGGCACGCTTTCCTTGACAGCGTCCGTCATCTGCGCGTATTGACTTGTTTTCATGGGTCTGCAGAGCAGAACGTGCAGACCGGAGACCGAACGGCTCAGGCAGACGAGCAGGATCATATTCGCAAAATCGATCCCGATGGTGATCGCCGTCGAGGCGAATGAAAAATACGCCAAGATAAGGAACGCGATGCTGACGACGGCAAAGGCTCCGGTATGGCTGTCCTTGAGGATCCGCTGCCGTTCCTCGAGCGGGCGGCGCGACAGGATCGCATCCGAGCAGTCCATAAAGCCGTCCATGTGCATGAAGCCGCAGAGTGCAAACGGCAGGAAGGTCACCAAAAAGGCAACGACCAGATACGGGATGCCGAAATAGACCGCGGCGAAGTAAAGCGCCGCCCAGATGGCGCCGATGATCAGACCGACGGACGGCAGGAAGCCGAGCATCAGCGATTTGGCGTCGTTGTCCCAGCGTTTGCAGGGGCAGGGCAGGCTGCAGAAATTGCCCCAGGCCATAAAGAAGCCTGTCAGATAATGTTTCATGATTAAAATCCTTTCCAATAATGTTTGAGACCATAGGTGACTTCGATGACCTGATCGCAGCATTTGGCGAGCGCGCGGTCGCAGCAGGCGAGTGCCTTGCGGTAAAGATCGGTAAAGTCGTCGAAACGCAGCGCGTCTGAATAAAGATAATCCGAAACAAAGACGGTGTTTCCGGTCTTTCGTGCAAAGTCAGTCAGCTCCTCGGAAAGACGGACACCGGCGGCAAGATCCACGTTTCCGTTCGCGCGGAACATTTCGTTGGAAAGCAGCGCTGTCACGCTGTCCAGCAGAAAAACGCCGCCGCGACTGACCGGCTGTCCGCTGACCGTTGTGCCGCGGAGCGCGGCGCAGATGTCCGTGCCGCGTTCGATGGTTTCAAAGCCCCAGCCGTCTCGCTCACTGAGGTGGCGGCGGATGCGTGCCCGATCCTCCGCATCGTGCGGGATCATGGTTGCCAGGTAGTAGAGCGGCAGTCCGTTTTGCGCGGCCATATCTCTTGCCAGCTCCTGCGCATGATAGGACTTGCCGTTTTTACAGCCGCCGCTGATCAAAATATTCATCAGAAAAAGTTTCCTTTCTTGCCTTCTTCCAGATAGTCGGCGTCGATCGCGCCCTCCGCGAAGGTGGCCATCCCGTTCATCGTCGCGCAGGCGGTTTCGATGATCTTAAAGCTGATCGGGCAGCCGCTGCCCTCGCCCAGCCGCATGCCGAGGTCGAAGAACGGCCGGATGCCCAAGGCGTCCATGGCGATCAAATAACCTTGCTCTTTGGAAACATGCGAACCGAACAGATAACCGGCCGTCTTTGGCGCCAGACGGACGGCCGCCAGCGCTGCCACCGCGGAGATGTACCCATCGATGACCACCGGAAGTTTATAGTAAGCGGCGCCCAAAAAAGCGCCGACCATTGCGCAGATGTCAAAGCCGCCGACTTTTGCGAGGAGGCCAAGGACATCACTTGGGTCGAGTCCCCGGATCGCGTTGTCCACGATCCGGATCTTTTTGGCTAAGCCTTCATCGTTGAGACCGCCGCCGCGGCCGACGACGTCCGCGCCGTGCTTGCCGCAGAGCGCCGCCAGCACACAGGCACTGGTCGTGGTATTGCCGATACCCATTTCCCCGACGCCGAAGATATCATAACCGCAGCGTTTGAACGCTTCAACAGCCTCCATGCCGGTCCGGATCGCCTGCAGGGCTTCCTCCTCGGTCATCGCGGGCTCCTGCGCGAGGTTTTTGGTGCCGTTCGCGATCCGCCGGTTGACGATCTTATCCGTCAGCCCATTGCGGCAGCAGCCGTCGCTGCAGACATGTTCGATCATCTCAGGCGCGTACAGACTTTCGGGGATCGGCATTTTTACGCCGACATCGACGACCAGCAGGTCGATACCGAAATAGGCGGCCATCGAGCTGACGCCGGTCAGGTGCCTTGTAAAATTGATGGTCTGAGAAAGCGTCACCGACTGCGGCGCAGACGCGACGCCCTCGCTGACGACGCCGTTGTCCGCAGACATGATGACGATCGCCTGTTTCTTCATATCATTTTTGACTTTACCCGTGATCCCGGCAAGCTGAATCGAGATATCCTCCAAGCGGCCGAGCGCGCCGGTCGGTTTGGCGAGCACCTCCTGCCGCGCACGGGCGGCCTCCATGGCGCTTTCGCTTAAATCCCCCATCTCGTCGATGGTATCCAGTATTTCTCTTAACTGCATCTGCTGCATCTTTTTTCCTCCGGTCAAAATTAAGGTATCGGTAGTTTCCGAATTTTACAAAGCTATAGAAAATGGTTTGCTTCCAGCCAGGCAAGACAAGGAAGCGGTTCGCGCGCTTCGATGGTAAAGGTCACATCGCGTGCGCAGCAGCCGGCGATGGTATCCAAGACCTTGCGCATATCCATACTGCCGTCCGCGAAAGCCGCATGACGGTCGCCGCTGCCGTCGTTGTTGTGCAGATGAAAGTGCGCGAGGTACGGACCCAGGATTCGGATCCACTCGGTGACCGGAAGATTTTTTTCCGTCATCGCGTTGGCGTGACCGACATCCAGACAAAGCCGGACGCGCGGATCCTCAATCTGCCGCATCATCTCCGCCAGCATATAGGGTTCGTCTTCCAGCACGTTCTCGACATAGATCCGAAAATCCGCCGGTTTGTCCGCAAGGAATGTCTGCCAGAACTGTGCGCCTTTTTCGGCCTGCCAGCTCTTGAAGTAAATGAACGGCAGCCAACCGGTGTGCACGACCATGCGTGTGACGCCGAGTGCCGCGGCAACCTCGTAGGCCTCGTTGAGTCGCTGCATGCCCAGTTCGCGTGCCCGGTGATCGATCGCGGCCGGATGGATCTCGGTAAACGGTCCGTGCAGGATCAGCTTTTGCGGGATATTGGCGCCGCTCTTCGCTATGTCCCGGCGGATCTCCGCTAGCAACGCGCTGCGGTTTGGCGGATCCAGCGCTTCCGATATGCAGGTGTGGTTGATCTCCAGTCCGAGGCTGTATGCGCGCGCGGTCTCTGCCGCATCGCTCGAAAAGGTCGCGATCAATAATTTGTCTTTTGAAATCTTCATAATAAAGCTATTGTAACAAAAAAACGGCGCATTCGCCAGTAAAACCAAAAAATAAATCAGAAAGAAACGCGCGTATGTGCGGAACAAAAAATGCAGGAGCAAGCTGCGCCGCAGCCGTAAAAAGCAGATGACTTGCCTATCAATTGTGCGTTTCGCACAAACAAAAGGAAGATTATTATACAGAAGTTCTCTTGTCCGCCAGGCGCAGGCCGGATATAATAAAAACATAAAGCCGCGGAAAAAATCGATGCAAACGTAGTTGAAAAGGAAAGGGAAGAGGGGAAACCATGTACACGAAAAAAATGCAGATTTTAAACATGATCGTGGGAATCTTATTGATTGGTGTTGGGATTTATTGTTTGTGCAATCAGGACGTTGTTGTGATGTCTGCAGGACGGTTACTCAGTGTGTTTATGCTGTTGGCCGGTATTGCGGAGCTTGGAGTTTTTTCTTTGATCGGAAGGACTGTGATGGGTTCCGGATGGATGCTTCTGGATGGCATCCTGACCGTGGTTCTAGCCCTGTTTCTTCTCTTCAATCAAAGGTTTACGATGCTGTCACTGGCATTTCTGTTTGCCTTGTGGCTGCTGCTCTTTGGCATTTCAAGACTTGTGAGCGCGCTTGATCTTCGGACACTCGGGGTGCGCGCGTGGGGCTGGGCACTGGCACTTGGCCTTCTTCTGATTGTGGCGGGATTTGTTTGCATGCGGAATCCTCTGATCAGCACTGCGGCTGTAGGCATTGTAGTCGGCTTTGTCTTCCTGCTGCAAGGTGTCAGTGCAATCTTTTGTATTTACGCGTTCGGGACAAAAGAGGAGTGAGAAAAAGATGGATAAGATGAATAAACAAAGGTTGGAATGTCTTCGCGGCGTGATCGATATGCACGTGCATACCGCGCCGGATGTGATCACAAGAACCTATACCGACATCCAGCTGACTGATGCAGCGGTGCGGAGCGGCGCAAGAGCAATTGTTATCAAAGGACATCACTGCGCTACCATGACACGCGCGGCACTTTGTAACGAATACAAACAACAGGTTTATCCTGCCGATCGTTCCTTTATCATGTTCGGCGGTCTGGTGCTCAATTATGAGGTCGGAGGGCTGAATGTGAAAGCGGTTGAAACGGCACTGAAACTGGGCGCGAAGGTGATCTGGCTGCCGACGGTAGATGCGGCAAACGAATATCAAAAACGAGGAAAAAACGGCGGAATCCGTATGCTTGACAATACCGGAAGCTTAGTGCCGCAGCTACTGCGTATTTTTGAATTGATTCGTGATCATCATGCGGTACTTGCGACAGGGCACATTTCACCGGATGAGATTCTGCGCGTAGTCGAAGGGGCACGCAAGGTCGGTGTACAGAAAATTGTCATCACACATCCGGAGTATTGGATTGTGGATTTATCACCAGAACAGCAGGAAAGACTCATGCGCGAATCCCATGTCGTGATGGAACGATGTTTTCGACAACCGCTCGCAAACGGTGAATGGGTCAGCAATGCCGAAACCAATCTTGACGCAATTCGAAAGTTTGGGGCCGATCACACGATCCTGTCCACGGACTGCGGGAATCCCGCAAATCCGCCTTGGGAAGAAGCCATGGCTCAGTATCTTCACTTCTTAGTCCGGAACGGAGTCAGAAGCGATGCGATCCAAAAGATGACGCGAGAGCTTCCGGCACGGCTGTTGGATCTGGACGAGGCGGAAAGCAGGAATCCGTGATAGTAATGCAGGGATGCATTTGATGCAAAAACGCATTATCTTAATTCGCGCCTGACGATGCAAATTCGCATTATCAGGTGCTTTTTGTTTTCCCTTTTTGTGATAAACAAGGCGTTTTGGCGTTTGGCACATATCTTGCTACTTAATCTAACATAAAACGATTTTTTCAGGAAAAACTCGCAAAGATAGTATAGAAAGAGGTTGTAAATGCATATGTATGATAACTTTAAAACGAAAAGGTGGATATGCTTCCTGGCAGCGCTGCTCATCTGTGTCTGCGCAGGCTTTGGATATTCCTGGAGTGTTCTGCAGGGACCGATCGTAGAAAAGTTTGGATGGAAGGAAGGGGCGGTCTCTCTTACATTCACGATTACGGTTGTCTGCTCCACGATGTCACCACTGCTTTTCGGTGCGATCATTCAAAAAATCAGCACTAGGAAATGTATTCTGATCGGTGCGGTACTTTTCGGCGGCGGCTTGCTTCTCGCCGGCATGATGACATCGCTATGGCAGTTATATGTTTTTTTTGGCGTTCTTTCGGGTTTGGGCTGCGGCTTTATATATCCAAGTCTGATGGCATATGTCGTGAAATTATTTCCGGATAAATCCGGTCTTGCGTCAGGACTCGGAACCGCAGCCTACGGATCAGGCGCCATCATATGGGCACCGACAGCAGCAGCTCTGATCGCCGAAACGTCAATCGGAACGACCTTGTTAACCTTGGGCGCTGTTTTTTTGGCTATCATTTTGGCGGGAGACTTGTTTTTAAAAGAGGTACCGGAGGAATGGCAGTCGTTAATGGCTCAAAACGCTCAGCCGACCCGACAGAATACAGAAGCAGCAAGAGGACTGAAACGAAGCGAAATGTTGAAAAATCCGGCATTCTATATCATTGCGGCGACATTTACCTTCGGCTTGATTGCGGGCATCATGGTCATCAGCCAGGCGTCTCCGATTTTGCAGACAACGGCGGGCTTTTCGCCGGAGAAAGCTGCAATTTTTGTCAGCATATTCGCTGCGTGCAACATGGCCGGAAGATTCCTCTTCGGAAGCATTTCCGATAAAATCGGAATTCCCAAAACCATGACGATCGTCTTCGTTCTGTGCGCTGCGTCAATGGCGATTCTTGCGCTCGGCGTCGGCAGCGCCTGCGTTGTTGCGGCTATGGGCGTTGCGGCTGCATGCTACGGAGGCTTTGCGTCCGTCCTGACACCATTGACCGCGGATGTATTCGGAGCGAAATATATTACAGAAAATTATGGCGCGATGTATGTTGTCTTTGGCATTGCAAGCCTGGTCGGACCGGTCATGGCATCCTACTTTAAGGGAATGGGCAGCTATGCGGGAGCTTTCCTTACGGCAGCCGTACTTGCGGTGATCGGACTGGTGCTATCAAGATTCATAAAGAAACAGGTATAAAACGACGGATCATGCGGCGAGGCGCGGGCTGAACAGGGCTTCTGCAGATGTCGCGGATGTATGCGAAAAATAAATTGAAAATGATCAGACAAGGCGGTGCCTCGCATTCCTGATAAGATGGCGAGGTGCCGCTGTTTTTTCATGCTCACGGCCACGTGAGGGAAGCGGATGCAAAACTTTCCGAAGGTGCGTGAGCCAAGAGGAGATCGCAGGCTATCAGGAAAATAGATTGAAAGAATTGCGCTGAGAAGGTATAATGAATAAAATGGTCGCAAAGCAAAACAAAAAGGGAGCGTGTCATGGAAAAAAGCTTACTGAAAAGCCTGATCATCAATAATTTGCATGAAGGGGTCTATGTACTGGATAAGGATGGAAACTATATTTATTGCAATAACGCATTTTTGAGTATGACGGGCGGAAGCCGTGAAGATATTCTAAAGATCAATGCCTATGATCTTTTGCAGGATCATGATAAGGCCGGTCATGTAACCATCAGCGCAGGCGTCGAAGCATTGAAACAAAAACGTACGATCACCTTTGTCAATGAAGTTGTGACACCTCGAAAGTTCAAGTACAGACAGTTGATCACGGCAACACCAACCTTTGATGAAACCGGAGAACTTGAATACGTCGTCGCAGAAACCTTTCGGATCGATTTGCTGCAAAGAAGATATCAACAGGCAATCGCGGCAGTGAGCGCAATCAAGAACGGCGGTAGCAAAATCAGCCCTGTGCAGTTACCGAGCGAAGAGACAAAGCAGGCGGCTATGATCCATGGCAAGGGTGGCATCATGGAGAGGCTGGAGCAGGAGCTTGGGATCCTAGCCAAAACGGATACGACAATTTTAATTACCGGAGAGACCGGAACCGGAAAAGAAGTGGTGACGCAGTATATCCATTCCCACAGCAGGCGCAAGGCGAAAGAAATGGTGGAGATCAACTGCGCGGCGTTCCCGGAGAACCTACTGGAAGCGGAGTTGTATGGCTATGTAAAGGGTTCCTTCACCGGCGCAAGCGCGGAGGGAAAAATTGGTCTGATCGAAAAAGCAAACGGCGGCACCCTTTTCTTGGATGAAATCAATTCTATGCCATTGGCGCTGCAGAGCAAGCTGCTGCGAGTCCTTGAGACACATAAGGTCAAGCGCATTGGCGCGTTGGACGAAAAATATATTGACTTTCGTTTGATTACTGCAACAAACAGGGATTTACGCGAGTGCGTCAAGGAAGGGACGTTCCGCGAAGATCTTTTTTATCGCATTTCGGTCGTGCCGGTTCAGGTGCCGCCACTGCGTGAGCGAAAAGAAGACATTCTGCCGCTGACAGAATATTTTCTGCATTATTTTTGTCAGCAATATGGGATTGTTAAGACCTTTGGGCCAAAGGCGGTGCAGCAGCTGATGGACTACAGCTGGCCCGGCAATGTGAGAGAATTGCGGAATGTAATCGAACGAGTCGTCGTGACCGGTCAGCCGAGCGTGATGGAAATTGAACAGCTTGCGGAAACGGTTCTTTATGGCGAACAAACGCAGCCAAGACGAGCTGTGCAGAACCAATACGAGCCTGACGAGGAGGCGATGCACTGGCTTTCGCGTGAGCATACAGACTGGGAGCATTTTTCACTGGAAGATTATATGCAGCAGTGCGAAAAAAATGTGATTGCCAAGGCGCTGCAGGAGGGAGGCAGCACGTATAAGGCGGCAGAGCTTTTGAAGGTGAACCAATCAACGGTCTTTCGGAAAAAGCAAAGGTATGGACTATAATGCGGATTGGCATGATAATGCACCGTAACATTATTGAAACGAGGGCGGGTAATGCAAAAAAGCATTATCTGCCCTCGTGTTTTTTTTGAAAGAGAGAAGAAACGTTGAAATTTCAACGAAAATAAAAGTTGGCAAGGTTTTTGCTATAGATAAGGGCAAAACTGCAAAACCAATAGGTAACAGGAAGGAGAAGAAAAATGAGTCCAGAAATTATTAGTATTATTGGAATTTTAGTTGGTCTGGCAGCACTGATCGTGCTTGCGATGAAAGGGGTATCCCTGTATATCTCGGCGCCACTGGCAGCAGCCGTTGTTGCGATTTTTTCCGGCAAGAATGTCATCGGTTTGCTGACCGGAGAGTATATGACCGGGTTTGCCGGCTTTATGCAGAGTTACTTTTTAATGTTTGCGCTCAGCTCGATTTTCGCGAAGCTCATGAGTGACTCGGGTGCGGCGAAGCTCATCGCGCTGAAAATCGCGGGACTGGTCAAAAAGTCACCTGCGAAGTATCAAAAGCTGTTTGCCGTATTATCCGTCGGCATTATGACAGCGATTCTGACATACGGAGGAATCAATCTGTACTGCTGTGTATTTGTACTCGTTTCTATCGGCAAAGACCTGTTTGAGGAATTCGATATTCCATGGCACTTATATATGGCGAGTTCTTTAGGTTCCGGGTCTTTCACGATGACCATGCTCCCGGGCACGCCGTCCATTCAGAACCTGATTCCGACGGAGATCTTAGGTACCTCTGCGGCTGCAGCGCCTGTGATCGGCAGCATCAGTGCCGTCGTATGTATCATCCTCAGCGTCATTTATGTCAAGTATGCAATCGCCAAGACTGAGAAGCGGGATGAACACTTCCTGCCGACCGGCAGCCGTATCGCAGGTACGCAGTCGGAGAGCTTGGAAGAACCGGATATGAACATTATCGTAAGTCTACTTCCGTCCGTTGCGCTGTTGATCGCCTTAAACGGCGTGAAACTCAGCGCCGTCGAATCCCTGCTCGTTGCAATTCTGGCAGCGATCATTGTATATGGAAAGCAGCTGATCAAGAATAAAGTCAATCTGTTTACCGTGGGAACAGAAGGTATTAAAAACGCGATCATGGTGCTTTTGAACGTCTGCGTTATCGTCGGCTTTGGTAGCGTCGTTGCGGCGACCAAAGGCTATGATGTCATTATGAGTGGATTAGACAGCATTCCGGGATCTCCGATTGTACAGCTGATTATCGCAGTCAACCTGGCAGCAGGTATCTGCGGCAGTGCTTCCGGCGGCTTATCCATCGGCCTGAATCTCTTCGGACAAAGATTTATTGACGCGGGACTTTCTCCGGACATCGTCCACCGTTTGTCGGTTATGTCTTCCGGCGGCCTGGACAGTCTGCCGCATTCCAGCGGAACCGCATCGGCATTGGGCGTTGCGCAGCTGACACATAAAGAAGGCTATATGCATGTCTTTTGGCTGAACACGGTCATTCCGATCATCTGTACGATTTTGGCAGGATTCCTGGCAAGTATCGGACTTTGCTAGAACAAAAATAAACAAAAACAGAAGATCTGTTAGATCTGTTGGTATATCTATAAAAAATAACAGGAGGGTTTTACCATGAGCAATTTACAGAACAAGGTTATTATTACAGCAGCATTGACCGGTGCGGTGACACCTGCCGGTTATCATATCCCGGAGACCCCGGAGCAGATCGCGGAAGACGCTTACCGCTGCTGGAAGGCAGGCGCTGCGGTTGTACATCTTCATATGAGAGACGAACAGGGTCTTGGCACCATGGACGCGGAGAGATTCAAAAAAACGATTGAACTGATTCGTGCGCATGAAGACTGTGATGTTGTCATTAACTGTACTTCCTCCGGCGACAATCGTGTCTCCGGCGGCGATGCAGCAGGCAATGCCATCAGAATGAAACACATGAGAACGGTAGACGGTATCGAGATGGGCTCCTATGATGCGGGTTCCTTCAACTGGATGCCGGGTGGCGTGTTCATGAATACCCCGCAGTTCCTGCAGGAATTGGGCGATGTGTATATGGAAAGAGGCATCAAGCCGGAGCTGGAGATCTTTGATACCGGCATGCTGGGCGTTTCCAATTATTTCGTTAAGAAAGGACATCTGCCGACACCTTGCCATTATCAATTCTGCCTGGGTGTACTTGGCGGCATGCCTGCAACGGTTGAGAACCTGCTGTACTTAACCAAACACATTCCGGAAGGATCCACCTGGTCTGCTTTCGGTGTCGGTGCAGGCCATCTTCCGATCATGTATGCAGCGCTGGCATTAGGCGGCAACATTCGCGTTGGCCTGGAAGACAATGTTGTATACGGCAAGGACGAAGAAGGCAATAAGATTTTGGCAACAAACCTTATGCTAGTGGAAAGAGCCGTCAGAGCCGTCGAAACCTTTGGCAAGAAGCCGGCAACTTCCGCACAGGCAAGAGAAATTTTAGGCATCAAGCCGTTGGTTCGCTAAGAGGAAGGGAGAAACAGCCATGACAGTCGAAAATGTAAAAGATATCAAAAAAGTTGTTTGCCTTGGCGGTGGCGTAATCGGCTCCAGTTGGGCGATCACCTTTGCGATGCACGGCCTGGAGGTTGTGCTGCGCGATTTGAACGAAGAGCTTTTGGAAAAGGCGAAAACTCTAATGAATAAAAGCCTGGACGCCTTAGAAGAATATCAGGCGATCGACAAAGAAAAAAGAGCCGAAATCCTCGCGCGCATCCACATGACAACTTCCATGGAAGAAGCCTTAACAGATGCACATTTTGTACAGGAAAACGGACCGGAAAGACTGGAAATTAAACGCAGTATTTTAGCAGAAGTCGATCAGTACGCACCGGATGCGATTTATGCAAGTAGCACCTCCGGTCTGCTGGTGACCGACATTGCGGCAGAATCGGCACATCCGGAAAGATGCGTCGGCGCACATCCCTATAATCCACCGCATCTGATTCCGCTGGTAGAAATCACAAAAGGCGAAAAGACAGACGAAAAGGTCGTTGACCTAGTATATGCTTTCTATCAGTCCATCGGTAAAGAAGCGGTGCATCTGAAAAAAGAATGCCCGGGATATATCGCAAACCGCCTGCAGCTCGCGCTTTACCGGGAAATGATCGATCTTGTCATGCGCGGCGTCTGCACAGTAGAGGATGTCGACAAGGCACTGGTATACGGACCGGGCATCCGCTGGGCGATCTTTGGTCATAACATGATTATGGAATTAGGTAACCCGAAAGGCTTCATCGGAATGGTCGATATGCTTGGCAAAGGCGGAGACGTATGGCTGGCTGATATGGCAAGATGGACAGAAATGCCGGACATCCGTTGCTTTGACGAAGGTGTCAAAGAGGAAATGAAGCATTTCCCGGCATTCAAGGGCAACGACCATGATTCCTGCGCGAAGTTCCGGGATCAGGCATTGATCGAGATCCTCAAGATTCATCACAAACTTTAATTTGGAGTCAAAAACATGAAGGACAAAAGAGCAGAGAAGGATAAATGCTTGTGGGAATTTTGAAACTTTATAGAAAGCTTTAAGATGAGGAAGAATAAATGTTAGAAAGCAAAGTACGTACAAAAGAAGAAATCATATCCCGGTTTCATGATGGACAGATCATTGCAATCGGTGGTCAAACAGGGCAGAACATGCCGGAAAAACTCATTGACTGTATTCTCGAAAGCGGAGCGAAACATCTGACGGTTTATTCTATTGATACAAGTGACCCGGGAGTTGGCGTTGGAAGACTGATTCACGAAAAGGTTATAGACCGGATCGTGACATGTCATGTGGGAACGAATCCGGAAACCAACGCGCAGCTTCAGGACAGAACTCTGCTTGCAGAGTTCTGTCCGATGGGAAGCTTTGTGGAACGTCTGCGATGCGGTGGAATGGGTCTCGGCGGCGTGCTTACTAAAACAGGCCTTGGTACTGTTGTGGAGCAAGGCAAGCAGATCGTTGAGGTAAATGGTGAAAAATACATCTTGGAGACTGCACTAAAAGCGGATATATCCATCGCGAGAGCACGGAGAGCGGATCCCATAGGAAATCTGACTTTTCGAGGAAGTACAGGACGCGCTTCTCATCCGGTGGTTTCCACGTGCGGCAAGCTGTCCATTATAGAATGTGACCACTTCTGCGATCTTGGCGAAATTACTCCGGATGAAGTAGAAATCCCGGGAATGTTTATCGACATGATACTGAAATGAGGTGGTACATATGGATAAAGAAATGAGAAGAATGATCGCAAAACGTGCCGCCGGATATTTTAAGAGCGGCGATACCGTAAATCTCGGGATCGGCATTCCAAGCCTTTGCTGTGATTACGCGGAGCCTGGCGTTATGTTTCAATCCGAGAACGGATTTGTCGGAGTCGGTGAAATCGCTAAGGGAATCAGCGTCAGTGAGAGATTGTACAACGCCGGCGGCGTACCTTATATCCCTGTACTGGGCGGTGCTGCGCTAACCTCTGAAATGTCATTTGGCATGATTCGCTCGGGCAGAATGGACGCAACCGTCTTAGGCGGCCTGCAGGTTTCCGAAAAGGGCGATCTGTCAAACTGGTCCACGCCGGGCAGAGAATTCGGAATGGGCGGTGCGATGGATCTTGTAAATGGCGCGAAGCTTGTAATCGTAACGATGGAGCACTGCACGAAAGACGGGAAGCCTAAAATCGTAAGGGAATGCAGCCTGCCGTATACAGGGCGTCACTGCGTTGATCACATTATCACAGAGCTTTGTGTCATTGATGTAACAGACGCAGGACTTGTATTAAAAGAACTGTTCCC
>DJPG01000065.1:21088-28364 GCA_002439735.1 Firmicutes bacterium UBA6418
TATAGTGCCGGAAAGGCATTGCAGATAGAATAGGAGAATAAACAGATGGGACTTTTTAATCGTGTTGTAGTAGTCGGATATGGAAGATCCGCTGTAGCAAAATCAGGTAAAAAGGGTGCCTTAAGAGAATTACATCCTGTTACCCTGGGTGGAATTGTCTTAAAAGGTGTGATAGAAAAAGTGCCGAATCTTGAACCGACACAAATTGAAGATGTTATCGTAGGATGCGCCATTCCTGACGGGAAGCAGGGATTCAATTTCGCGCGTTTGATTTCGGCAAGAGCAGGACTTCCTGATTCCGCATGCGGTATGACAGTTAATCGATTCTGTTCCTCCGGCCTTCAGGCCATCGCGCTCGCTGCGTCTCAGATCGAAACAGGGGTATGTGATGTGATCGTTGCCGGCGGAGTTGAATCTATGACATCGAATCCTGTGAACCTTGATATTTCATGGACCTTTGATCCGGATCTTTTAAAAACAAGACCGGAAGAGTATATGCCGATGGGATTAACCGCAGAAAACGTCGCGCAAAGATATGGGATTACCAGAAAAGAAATGGAAGAACTCGCGGTAGAAAGCCATAGAAGAGCCGCGAAGGCACAGGATGAAGGAAGATTTGCGCACAGCATTATTCCTGTTCCGGGTGTTGACATCGAAGGCAACAAGATTACTTTTGATAAGGATCAGGGAATCAGAAGAGATACCAGCATGGAAACACTGGCTAAGTTAAAGCCGTGCTTTAAGGAAGACGGACTGGTAACAGCGGCAACCTCATCACAGACCAGTGATGCCGCGGCTTTCGTGGTTCTGATGTCTGCGGAAAAAGCAAAATCCCTTGGAATTCCAGCCATCGCAACATTGGAAGGATATGCAGTGGCAGGTCTGGAACCTGACTATATGGGTCTGGGGCCAATATACGCTGTACCAAAGGTTATGGAAAAAACAGGTCTTCATATCGCAGACATGGACGTTATCGAGTTAAACGAAGCCTTTGCCGCGCAGGCGATCCCTTGCATGCGGGAACTTGGGCTTGATCCGAAAAAAACCAATCCAAACGGTGGCGCGATGGCTTTGGGTCATCCGCAAGGGGCAACGGGAGCGTTCCTTACCTGCAAGGCGCTTGATGAACTCAAACGGACGAACGGAAAGTACGGACTCGTCACCATGTGTATCGGCGGCGGAATGGGAGCGGCCGGTATTTACAAAATGTGCGAAGATGATTAAAAAAATTTCGAAAGAGGGATCCTGCGATCCGGACAGGGTTTCTTTTTAAAAGAGAAAGCTTACTGTAACATAAACACTACATTAGCACCTAGAGAAACAGGGCTGCCGCATTGACAAAAATAACGGTTAAGGCGGAAGCCCTCTTTCTTTTTGTAATTTCAAAAAACAATTCCAAAAAACAAAGATTTCCATGTGCTCCGCCTTGCGGGTTTCAGTATTTTTTGTTAGAATACTGTGTAACTAAGAGAAAAGGAAATGAAGCAGATGAGTAAAAAAATGTTAAGCAATATCATGCTTTTGTTCACGGCGATCATCTGGGGTTCCGCGTTCGTTGCGCAAAAGAGCGGCATGGACTATATCGGACCGTTCACCTACGGCGGCATCCGAACCTTTATCGGCGGTCTGGCCCTGATCCCGTTGATCCTGTTTATGAATAGCCGAAGCAGCAAAAAAGCAGGCAGAGAAGAACCGACAAAAGCGTTTGATCCGAAAAAAGACAAGACCGCGTTCATCGGCGGCCTTTGCTGCGGCGCGGCGCTGTTCGTGGCATCTAGCCTGCAGCAGTTCGGCATGCTCTACACGACGGCCGGAAAAGCCGGATTCATCACGACTCTTTATGTGGTGTTTGTTCCGATCCTGAGTCTTTTTTTAAGAAAACGTGTCCGTCCGGTCATGTGGATCTGCGTGGCGCTCGGCGCGGCGGGACTGTATCTGCTGTGCATGACCGACGCGTCCTTCAAGCTGCAGCGCGGCGATACGCTCGTCCTGCTGTGTGCGGTCGCGTTTGCGATCCACATTCTGGTGATCGACTATTTCGCGCCGAAAGCGGACGGCGTGAAGATCTCCTGCGTCCAGTTCCTGTTCGCGGGCGCGCTCGGCATCCTCTGCATGTTTCTTTTCGAGACACCGGATCTTGACAATATCCTCGCCTGCTGGCTGCCGATCCTCTACGCGGGTCTTTTGTCCAGCGGCGTCGGCTACACGCTGCAGATCGTAGCGCAGAAAGATGCGGATCCGACGGCGGCGTCCCTGATCCTGTGCCTGGAATCTGTTTTTGCAGTGATCTCCGGGGCGATCATCCTGCACGAATCGATGAGCCTGCGTGAACTCTCGGGCTGCGCGGTCATTTTCCTGGCCGTAATCATTTCCAATCTGCCGGAGCGGAAAGAGAAACTTCCGGACGAGGCGAGATAAGCAGGAAACTGCGGCGGCAGCGCGGGAAGCAGCGCAAAGAATGATAAAAGTTATGAAGAAAAAAGAATAAAAAATTTATGCTAGGGGGCAAGAACATGATCACAAGAGACGAAGCATATGAATTGCTGAAAAAGTACAACAAGGAAGATTTCCATCTGCATCACGGCAGAATGGTAGAAGGCACGATGCGCTATTTCGCAAAGAAACTCGGCTATGCGGACGAGGAAGAATTCTGGGGTATCGTCGGCCTGCTGCATGACATCGACTTTGAAATGTGGCCGGAAGAACACTGCAAGAAAGCACCGGAGCTTCTGCGCGAAGCAGGCGTGGACGAGGATATGATCCATGCCATCGTATCGCATGGCTACGGCCTGTGCGTCGATGTGGAACCGGAAAAGGAAATGGAAAAGGTGCTCTTTGCCTGTGACGAGCTGACCGGTCTGATCGGCGCCGCGGCACTGATGCGCCCGTCTAAGAGCGTACAGGATATGGAGCTCAAGTCCTTGAAGAAGAAATTCAAGGACAAGCATTTTGCTGCCGGCTGCGATCGGGAAGTCATCAAAAAAGGCGCCGAAATGCTCGGTTGGGAACTCGATGAACTGCTCAATGAAACGCTGGAAGCCATGAAGACCTGCGAAGAACCGGCAGAGTAGAAACGAGGCAGTATCATGGAATCACTGAAACAACGAATCAAAACAGAGGGCGTAGCAGTCGGCTCGGATCGCATCAATGTGGACGGCTTTATCAACCACAAGATCGACACCCGTTTTATGGACGAGATCGGCGCGGAGTTTGGCAGACGCTTCGCAGACGTACCGGTCGATAAGATCCTGACCGTGGAGGCGAGCGGGATCGCGATCGCGCTCGCGGCGGCCAGATATTTTGACTTTGTGCCGGTGGTCTTTGCCAAAAAGGCTGCGCCGAACACCATGGTCGAAGATTGCTATACGGCAGACGCTTTTTCCTTTACGAAACAGACGAACAATTTGCTGCGTGTGGCGAAAAAGCATCTGGAAGCAGGCGAACGTGTCCTGATCATCGACGATTTTCTGGCGCACGGCGAAGCATCGCTGGCACTCTGCAAGATCATTGAAGAGGCCGGTGCGCAGGTAGCGGGCGTCGGGATTGTCATAAGCAAGGACTTCCAAGGCGGCAAGGCTGCGCTGGAAGAGAAAGGCTACCGTGTCGAGACACTGGCGTCGGTGTCCAAGCTTGAAAACGGGGAGATTGAATTCGCTTAAACCCGCATCCTTCGCAGGGAGACTGCAAATCCGCAAGGGAGGAGAAAGATGATCGACTTTTCCAAAATCGAGCAGTATCGGGAAAACAACCGAATTGAGGCTAAGAAAGCTCTCGGCGGACTGCCTAAGAGCATCTGGGAGACGTACTCCGCGTTTGCGAATACGTACGGCGGAATTATTCTGCTGGGCGTAGAGGAATGGGAAGACAAGTCCCTGCACACGGTGGACCTACCGGATCCGGACAGGCTCATCAAAGAATTCTGGGATATTGTCAACAATCCAAACAAGACCAGCGTGAACATCCTCTCATCCAAAGACGTATTCGTGCAGGAAGTCGACGGCGACCACATTGTTGTCATCCGCGTGCCGCGTGCCGAACGTTCCTATAAGCCGGTTTATGTGGACGGCAATCCTCTTTGTACTTATCGCCGCAACGGGGAGGGCGACTATCGCTGCACCAAGGAAGAATATCAGGCCATGGTGCGGGATGCCTCCGTGAAAACGCAGGATATGCTGGTACTGCAAGAGATGGACCTGCATGTGTTCAACAAAGAGAGCATTCGCAGTTATCGTCAGCGAATGCGTTTATCCCGGCCCGGCCATGTGTGGGAAAGCTTAGAAGAAGAGGACTTTCTGTTGAAACTGGGCGCTGTCGGCATCGGCGCTGATGGAAAGAAACACCCGACTTCTGCGGGCTTGCTCATGTTCGGCAACGAGTATGACATTGTGCGGGAATTCAACGCCTACTTCCTTGATTATCAGGAACAGTACGAGGCTGACACGCGCTGGACGGATCGCGTCATTTCTTCCTCCGGAGATTGGAGCGGCAATGTGTATGACTTCTACTTCCGTATTTATAATAAGTTGATCCAGGACATCAAGGTGCCTTTCAAAATGGACGGCAGCAGCCGTGTGGATGACACGCCGGTGCATCAAGCCCTGCGTGAGGCTTTGGTCAATTGTCTGGTCCATGCCGATTATTACGGCAAGCAGGGTTTGGTCATCATCAAAAAAAGAGATCGTATTACCATGACGAATCCCGGCAGCTTCCGGATCGAGATCGACGCGGCCAAAAGCGGCGGCATTTCCGATCCGCGCAATGGGGCGATGCTGAAGATGTTTAACCTGATCGATATCGGCGAGCGTGCCGGAAGCGGCATTCCGAATATCTTCCGCGTCTGGCGCGAACAGGGCTGGGCAGCGCCTGAGATCACGGAACAGCTTGAGCCGGAGCGAACGACATTGACGCTTACGTTCGAAAAAAAAGAAAAAATCGTCGATAAAAAATCGGCGATAAAAATCGGCGATAAAAAATCGGCGATAAATACAAAAATGAAAGAAACGATCATTGAGTATCTTACCGATCATGCAGAAGACAAAGCCTCCTCGATTGCGGATTACATCGGCTTGAAACCATCTCGTACTAGAGATTATCTGAACGAACTGATCACGGAAGGCGTTGTTGTTGCCGAGGGTGGGAATCGAAACCGCACCTACAAATTGAAAGCATAGCCCGAGCGCGGATTTTGTCATATATCACAAAGGAAGGACGGCATTCAATCGGCATCTCGGCTGCGCAAATAAAATTCGAATTAAAAATACAAAAATCAAAAACAATGTTCGAAATAATCCGAACATTGTTTTTGATATTCCAAAAAATATGGCAAAATATTCGGTTTTTCCTTGTGCCATCTTCACACGAGGATTATAATAAACACATAAAAACCACAAAATATTTTTTGAAAGTGATAAAAGCTTGAGAGAAAAGAGAGAAAAAGGAGAAGAAATGAAAAAGGTTTTCAGTATTTTATTAGTGCTCGCCATGGTCTTTTCGCTGGCAGCATGCGGCAGTGATGACAATTCTGACGCGAACAGTGATGTATATAACGTGGGCATGATTTGTATCGGCGATGACAACGCTGCATACGACAGAAACTTCTACATGGCGGCAGATGCTGCAAAGGAGCAGCTTGCAGCAAAGGGCATCAATATTGAATGGACTTATACCTATAACCACCCGGAGGGAGATCCGGTTGCGACCGACTGCCGTGACCTCGGTGACGCAGGCTGCATCGCGGTGTTCTGCAACTCCTATGGCATGGAACCGGCCATGCTGACCGTTGCGCCGGAATATCCGGATACCGTATTCGTAGGCATGACAAACGAAAACTCCTGGAAAGACTCTTTAGATAATACCGTCAACGCGTTCCCGTCGATCTATGAGGGAAGATATCTGGCAGGCGTAGCTGCAGGCATGAAGCTACAGGAAATGATCGACAACGGCGAGATCAAAGAAGATGAAGCTGTGATCGGTTATGTAGGCGCTTACACCTTCGCGGAAGTTATCTCCGGATACACCGCATTCTTCTTAGGCGCACAGAGCACTTGCCCATCCGCGACCATGATGGTAGAATTCATCGGTTCCTGGGGTGACCCGACGATGGAAGCAAACACCGCACAGGATCTGATCGACAGAGGCGCAGTTCTGATCTCTCAGCACTCCGACTCCACCACTCCGGCAACGACCGCACAGTCCAACGGCGTTTACCACGTTGGCTACAACATCGACATGAGCGATGTCGCAAAGGACGCATCCATCATCTCCTCCAGAATCGACTGGACAAACTACATGGTATATGTGATCGAAACAATCATAAACGGCGGAACCGTTGAACAGGACTACAAACAGCACGGTTTCGCGACAGGTGATGTGAAGCTGACCGAGTTGAATGAAAATGTTGCGGCAGTCGGTACTGCAGAGAAGCTGAAAGAAGTGGAGGATGCACTCGCAGATGGTTCCCTCCAGGTCTTTGACACCTCCAAGTTCACCGTCGGGGGCAAGAAATTAACCACTGCGTTTGCACTGGATACCGACGGAGACTTTACACCGGACAGCGAAGAGGCCGTATTTGACGGAGCGTTCCACGAATCCTACTTCCAGTCCGCGCCATATTTCGCACAGAGAATCGACGGTATTACGCTCATCAACGAAAAATACTGATCGGTGGATACAATTAGGAAAAAGGCACAATCGATAAAGATGTCTAAAGAGGACTTTTCAGTCCTCTTTTGGCGTTTTCATATGAGCTAGCATGATAAGATAAAAAGGTGAATGGAATGGAAAAAATCCACGCAGTAGAATTCAGGGGGATCACGAAACGCTTCGGCAACAATGTCGCCAATGACAACATTGATTTATATTTGGACAGAGGAGTCATCATGGCGCTGCTCGGAGAAAACGGCTCCGGCAAGACCACACTGATGAACATGCTCGCGGGCATCTATTTTCCGGATGAAGGGCAAATCCTGATCGAGGGGAAACCGGTCACGATCTCTTCGCCGAAAGACGCGTTCGATAATGGGATCGGCATGATCCATCAGCATTTCAAGCTGATCGACGTGTTTACCGCAGCAGAGAACATCGTTCTGGGATTAAAAGAAGCGGGAAAACTGGACCGCAAGGCAGTTGCCGAAAAGGTAAAAACGATCAGTGAAAAATACGGATTTGAGATCGATCCGAACAAAAAAATCTACGAGATGTCCGTCTCCGAAAAACAGACCGTTGAGATCCTCAAGGTTCTGTACCGCGGTGCGGATATCCTGATCCTGGACGAGCC
>DJPG01000065.1:28407-28592 GCA_002439735.1 Firmicutes bacterium UBA6418
GACGAGCCGACCGCTGTGCTGACACCGCAGGAGACGCAAAAACTCTTTAAGGTGCTGCGCACGATGAAAGAGGATGGCAAGTCGATCATCATCATCACACATAAACTAAACGAAGTGATGGAAATTTCGGACGTGGTTGCGGTCCTGCGCAAAGGACAGCATATCGCAACCGTCAAAACGGCGGA
>DJPG01000065.1:28655-28818 GCA_002439735.1 Firmicutes bacterium UBA6418
ACCGATGAAAGCCAACTGACCGAGATGATGGTCGGACACAAGGTGTCTTTGAATATCGACCGTCCGCTTCCGGTCGATCCACAGCCGCGGCTGACGATCGCGGGGTTGACCTGTCGCGACAGCGAGGGCGTGACCAAGCTGGACAATGTGGGTTTCATCGCTT
>DJPG01000032.1:0-549 GCA_002439735.1 Firmicutes bacterium UBA6418
AACTCTGCTCGTAGAAAAACGTCGAAGGACGTCAAATAGTATCGAAAAGCATCGAACTTGCTCGAAACAGCAGGCAAACGCCGCCATCGTTTTCGCGGATCTCCGGAAAAAGTGGATAAGTAGCTGAAAAACGACGTATCTTATCTACTTGCCGCAAAATCACGCCTCTCGTCGGACTGGCTCCGGAGGATTTGCCCCGCGCGGCTGCCCGGCAGATTGCGCGGTGCGGCTCTTGCCGCGCTGTGCACGCCATATTCTGCTTTCCATGCGGCGCTTGTGACCGATGGCCGCACCTGCGCATATATTGTAGTACCTATCAAAATATGAAAAGAGGTAATCCATTATGAATCTATCAGGCAATCAAACAGGCTCTTCCTGCAATGCGGGCGGCAGCGGTAATGTGCAGAACCGGGTCTATTTAGATAAAATCTTTTTTGACAACGAGGATCTTTCCTGTCCGATCATTGCAGCATTGACAGCAAATACTGAAAATTTTACACAGGATCTGGTCATCGGCGGAGCTGCGCAGCAAAGCGGATGCGGATGCGG
>DJPG01000032.1:663-3299 GCA_002439735.1 Firmicutes bacterium UBA6418
TGCAATTTCGACATCAACTGCAATACCAAATTTACTGTCACCAATTCCTGCGTCGTCATCAACGAGATCACCCTGTCGCAGACCCGGCCGCTTGCGGCAGGTTCCGTGACCGTGGACGGTTTCCCGGTTTCCGCGCTCTATCTGCAGAACGGGCGCTATGTCGCCGATCTGAGCGGGATCATGCCGGATATCACGAAGTGTCCTTGCACGCCGGTCGACCGCCATCTGTGCAGCGGCTGCGGGAGCTGCAGTCCTTGCAATATCACCTGTGACAACGACGGCCATTTCTTCCTGGCGGAAGCCGGCGGTCCGTGGGAAGTTTCCCTGACCATCGTTCTGGAGGGTACAGTCTCCAACGGCAAGCAGAACTGCAATTTCAAGCTGACACTGAAAACACGAAACGACATTTCCGGTTTTTTCCCGATCACCGTCACCGGCAGCAGCAACTTTGCCATGTACTGTGTCGAGATTCCTTGCCAGACCAACGGCATCGCACCATCTCTGGTCTTCGACTTCAATGCCTGCGGTGTGCTGCTGAACCCGACTTTGGAAGTCGAAAGCGAAACAACCGAGGGCTGTGCCGACGCCGTGTCCGTCGTGCTCACCTCCAATCTGGTTCTGACGCCGGGTATTCATCTGCAGGTTGTTCGACCAACCCTGTTCGCACTACAGGCTGACGAGGTAAATACCTGCTGTGACGATCTCGGACAATGTGCCGGCGAAGAGTCCTGCAGTTCCTGCAGCCAGAGTTGCGAATGCCCGAACGGACAGCAGAATGTCAGCGGCAGCGTCCGCAATACCGGCAATACCTGCACGACTACGATGCTCCGCCGCCGACCGGGTGCCTGCCAGTGCTGCGACACCAACGGCTACCTCTTCTGAGCGGCTCAGTCATTCTGACCGGCACAGCCTTGTCGAGTGGCGCGACCTTTTCGAGCGATGCGGCTCTCCGAAGTGCTCGACCTTTTGCGTCGGCAAAAATCCGGTAGTGATCTCTCCGCATGGCAAAAGGCAAAATGGCAAAAAAATACCCCCGCGTTCTGCGGGGATACATAGATGATCAATATTTTCGGTTTCGGCGCTTGCCGATCCCATCCTTGTATTTGTTCTTTCGATGGCTAAAAATTGTGTCTTTTCTCAGTTTCCGGCTGTCTATGGTCTGTCGAGTCAGGTGTACGGTAAGCAAAACCAGCAAAAGACCGATTGTGATCGCTGCAAGCAGCAACAAGATCTCTTTGGTCTGCCAGACTCCATCGAAAATCACGTCGAGTTTTGTTTCCAAAAATAGTTTCATACAAGTCGCTCCGATTTTTCGTTTTGTATCTCTTTCATGTGCATTTTCTTCATCATACCACGTTTTTCTCATTTTGAAAAGTATATACGAAAATTTAACAGAAAATGCAAAGTATAATATTGCTGGTGGTCTTCATACTAAAAAGTAGATTGAAACACTTGCACAAAACTGGAGGATACGGATCCCGTGATACGCTTTTTTTACCTAACCCGAAACATACTCGGTCTGCTTCTTGTCATCAGTCCACTTGCTGGATTTTTATGCATAGATTATTCTTTTGTCCTTTCCATGGGATTTCTCTGCGGCTTGACCGTCGGCGTACCGCTTGCTCTGCGCTGCTACGACCTGTTGCCATTCCGCCTGTGGACCGGCCTGTACGTCCTGTTCTGCTGCGGCGGCTTTTTTCTCTATATTTCGGAGGAAAACCGTCTGCCTGCGCTTTTGGGATCGCTTCTTGCCGGTCTCGGTTACGGCGGACTGGCACTGATCCTGCCTGCCAACTTGATCATCAGCTGGTTCCGCTTCAGCAAAACACTGCTGCTGGGACTGGTCTGGTCCGGTATTTTTGCGTTCGGTCTGCTATGGAAAATACTCCTGGAAAGGATTACTTATCCCGCGCTGCTGTCTGGCGCTAGTCTGATGTTGCTTGGTGTGCTGTTTTTTTTAGAACGCCCGCCCCGTTTTTTGCTGCAAAACGGATCACAGCCCTCACCGGCTTCCGGGCGGCGCCTCTGTCGTTTCCGCTCTCGCAGCGCGCGCAAGGTCTTTTTTTATGCACTGATCATCAGCTTTACGATGAGCTTCGGGCTCTTCCTCGCGCAGTACGACGCTCAGAGCGAACGCCTGCCCGCGGTTTCCGGTGCAGAATCCGTTTTTTTGTTCGGTGGACTGCTGATCGCTCCACTGCTGTCCGGACTTTTTATCAATCGCAAGGGCGTGTACAGCGGCTGCGTGCTGCTCATCTTTCTGACAGAAGTCACCATCATGTGCTTCGGCTTCGAAAATGGTGCTCCCCTTTTTCTTCGTATCGGATACACAGCGGTCGGTGCCGCGCTCGGTATGCTTCCGGTTCTGCTGCCGATCCTGGTCTATTACCTGTACGGACCCTCTGAATTCAATGAACGATTCGCTCAGGTTCTTCCTGCCATTCCTGCCGGACTGTCGGCAGTGCCGCTGCTGACGCTCACGCAGTTTTTCGATCCGCTGACCGTCAACTACCTGACCTTTGCCGCTATGTTTCTGCTCATGATCAGCTTTTTCATCATTTTTTCAGCCTGGAAACACAGATTCATCCTGTTAAAACATTGAAACCTGTAGTATAATGTCCTTACACAGCGATTGC
>DJPG01000032.1:3423-23719 GCA_002439735.1 Firmicutes bacterium UBA6418
CAGCGATTGCGGAGCCACAGCGATTGCATACTACAAGAGAAAGGAAGGCAGAACACCTATGGCACCTTTTGTGAAATTTGAACATGTCAAAAAAATCTACCATATGGGGGAAGTCACGATCGAAGCCCTGCGCGATGCTTCTTTCGAAATCGAAAAGGGCGAGATCTGTGTCATCGTCGGTCCGTCCGGTGCCGGCAAAACAACCCTTTTAAATATTTTGGGCGGAATGGACACGCTCTCCGGAGGAAAAGTTTTTCTCGATGGAACGGAGATTTCCAGGTACAACGCCCGTGAGTTGACCACCTATCGGCGCTATGAGATCGGCTTTGTGTTTCAGTTCTACAATCTGATCCAAAATTTGACTGCCCTCGAAAACGTCTCCCTAGCGGCGCAGATCTGCAAAAAACCGATGGATGCGAAAGAAGCTCTGATCAAGGTGGGTCTTGCGGATCGTATGAACAACTTCCCGGCGCAGCTTTCCGGCGGTGAGCAGCAGCGCGTAGCGATTGCGCGCGC
Source organism: Firmicutes bacterium UBA6418 (assembly GCA_002439735.1). Lineage (GTDB taxonomy): Bacteria > Bacillota > Clostridia > Peptostreptococcales > Anaerovoracaceae > CAG-238. Next base: position 3,940 of record DJPG01000032.1, read on the forward strand.
ATTGGCCAAGAACCCGAAACTCCTGCTCTGTGACGAACCGACCGGTGCGCTGGATTACAACACCGGCAAAGCGATCCTGAAGCTGCTGCAGGATACTGCCCGTGAAACAGGTATGACGGTGGTCATCATCACCCACAATACCGCAATCGCGCCGATGGCGGATCGCATCATCCACGTCAAGAACGGCACCGTTTCCTCGGTGAAACGCAATGAACACCGCATTCCGGTTGAAACCATCGAATGGTAGAAAGGCGGTCACATCCCTATGAAAAATGCTATGACAAAAGCCACGCTGCGGGAAATCAAAGACAGTTTCAGTCGCTGGATCGCGATTCTGGCAATCTGCGCACTTGGCGTCGGTTTTTTCAGCGGACTGAAGATCTGCAAAGAGGACTTCCTGCTGACCGGCAATACCTTTCTTTCACAACATCATTTTTATGATTTTGAATTGATCTCCACGCTTGGTCTGGAAGAAAAAGATGTAACCAAGATCCAAAGTCTGGACGGAGTCGACAAAGCACGAGGCAGCTATTCCACCGATGCCCTATTCCTTTTGGAGGATAACGCAAACGGCTCCGAAAGCGATACCGGCGAAAAGGTCGCCAAATTTCACACCCTGCTCAGCGACATGAACACGCCGGCTCTGGATGCCGGTCATCTGCCGGAGGAGCCGAATCAGTGCGTCGGCGACGCTCGTTATTTTACGAAAGCGGATCTTGGCAAGACCATCCGCATCACTTCCGGTAACAAGCAGGATACCCGCGATCTGTTCGCCTATGATGAATATGAGCTGGTGGGAATCTGCGAATCTCCGCTTTACCTCAATTTTGAGCGTGGCTCCACTTCCCTCGGAAACGGCAGCGTCGCGACCTATTTTTACATACCAGCTGACGGCTGGGACAGTGAAGTGTTTACGGAGATCTATGTCACACTCGCGGAGACCGGTATGATCTATTCCGATGCATACAAGCAGAATGCCGACGCGATGGAGCAGCCGCTGACCGACGCGCTGAATACCTGCGCGAGCAGCCGCTATGATGACATCATTGCAGAGGCCAACGACAAGCTGGCAGAAGCAGAAGACAAGTTAAGTGACGCCAAAACCGAACTCGCCGACGCGGCGGCACAGCTTGCCGACGGTGAACAAAAAATTCGCGACGGGCAGAAAAAACTAGACGCGAATCAGAAAAAACTGGATGCTTCCAAAAAAGAACTGGCACAATCCCGCAAGGATTACGAAAAGAACTATGCCGACTATCAATCGCAAAAGAGCGATGCATATGCGCAGCTGGACGCGCAGAAAGCGCAGATCGAAGCCGCTGCCGGTACACCTTACTATGAGCAGTATCTCGCGCAGTACGAGCAGGCCAAGACACAGACTGACGCACAGTTTGCAGCGGCCGCGAAAAAACTCGCGAATGCGAAAGCGCAAATCGAAGCCGGCGAAAAGCAGTTGGAATCCGGCTATGCCAAGCTGGCGGACGGCCATAAAGAGTTGCAGAACTCCCGGAAAGAGCTTGCGGATGGTCGCAAGGATCTGGAAAAAGGCAAGAAAAAAGTCGCCGATGCGGAAGCCGAGATCGAAGATGCACATAAAAAGGTTGACGATATCGAAAATCCGAAGACCTACGTGCTCGGGCGTGATACCAACATCGGCTATGTCTGCTTTGACAACGATACCAGCATCGTGGATTCCATCGCCAAGGTCTTCCCGATTTTCTTCTTCCTGGTTGCCGCGCTGGTCTGTATGACGACCATGACGCGAATGATCGACGAACAGCGCACGCAGATTGGCGTGCTCAAGGCACTCGGATACGGCAAGGGGCGCATTCTCGGCAAATATGTCTTCTACTCCGGCAGTGCCTCACTGGCAGGTGGTCTGATCGGCTTTTTCGGAGGAATCTTCCTTTTTCCGTCTGTCATCTGGACGGCTTACGGCATGATGTATGACTTCGCAGATTTGCTCTACGTGATCAACTGGAGGTTGGGTCTGCTTTCGATCCTCGCGGCAGTTCTCTGCTGCGTGGGCACGACCGTTTACTGTTGCTACGCGGAATTGGCCAATGTCCCGGCGGAACTGATCCGACCGAAGGCTCCGGCTCTTGGTAAGCGCATCCTGTTGGAACACGTGCCGTTCATTTGGAACCGGCTGAAATTCCTGCACAAGGTCTGTCTGCGGAACATTTTTCGCTACAAAAAGCGTTTCTTTATGATGGTGCTCGGCATCTGTGGCTGCACAGCACTCCTGATCACCGCCATGGGTCTGTCCGACTCCATCAAAAACATCATTTCCGTGCAGTATGATGAGATTTTCCACAATGACTATACCGTTACCTTTGACCGCAGTCTCAGCAAAGCGGAGCAGCAATCCTTCTGCGAAAAGAATCAGGACGTTCTCGACGAGGTACTTTTCCTGAACACGCTTTCCGTCGATGTGCACATCGGCTCGCAGGTCAAGTCTGTCAACATGATCGTTGCCGATCCGGCTGATTCGATCGCGGACTTCATCACACTCAAGGACGGCGATACGCCGCTAGATTATCCGACAGACGGACATTGTATCATCAACAAGAATCTCGGCGAAAACCTGAAATTATCGGTCGGCGATACGCTCACCGTTTATGACAGCGACATGCGGGAGATGCATCTGGTCATTGCGGCGATGTGTGAAAATCATGTGTATAATTACGTTTATATTGACCTGGATACCTACCGCAGCCAGTGGGGCGAGCCGGAAATCAATACCGCTTATGTCATCGGGCATCGCAACGCGGACGGCATCGTAACGGATCCACACGCGGACGGCGCGGAGCTGATGAACGCACGTCACGTGGCCTCCGTCAGCATTACACAGGATATGCGTGACCGTGTCAACAGCATGATGACCAGCCTCGATTATGTCATTGCTCTGGTCATGGCATGTGCCGGCGCACTGGCGTTCATCGTCTTGTATAATCTGACGAACATCAACATTACCGAACGGATCCGTGAAATTGCCACACTCAAGGTGCTCGGCTTCTATCCGAGTGAAACAAATGCCTATGTTTTCCGGGAAAACTTTGTACTCACGGCAATCTCCGCGTTGATCGGCATTCCGGTCGGCAAATGGTTTCATTCGTTTGTCATGGATCAGATTCAGATCGACCTGCTGAGCTTTGATGTGCATATCGAGCCGCTGAGTTATCTTCTGGCCGTGGCGATGACGTTTGTCTTTGCCCTGATTGTCAACTTCGCGATGTACTTCCGTCTGGATAAGATCAATATGGCAGAATCGCTCAAGTCGATCGAATAAATTTACGACGCGCTTTTCGAATGGATCAAATATAAAATTAGAACCATATTCGGGTCATTTTAGATTTTTATGACTCAAATATGGTTCTTTCTTTTTCAATTTTTTATGTTTTTAGTTTTGTTTCACAGAAAATTCGCTCATTTTTTGCGTTTTTTCTCTATTTTTTATTACTTTTTTCTGCAAACCAAAAGTTGGCACGTCTTTTGCTTTGTATAAGCGCAAAGGGGATGCAAAGCAGAAACCCAGAAAATAAAATAGAAAAAAGATGTATAAAAAAACGGAGGTACGCATTATGGCAAACAAAAAAGAACTTTTAGATAATGCTTTCAATGAAGCAATCAGCACCGTTCCTTATAACGGCATGGATCCGAAAACAGCAACGGAAATGGTTGCGGAAGCGATGCGAAATATCGCAAAGCGTGATTATCGCGATTTTACAGAAGACGAAATCCAGGCAACCATTATCGCCGGATTTGAAACCCTCAAGGAAGCCGGTCAGGACTTCAAGATCCAGACCTGGATCATGAAGTAAGCAGAACTTTCTGCAGCTATCCATAAAAAAGAAGCAAAGAATTCAACCCATAATCAGGTTAAATAAAGAATATAAAGTAAAAGCCAAAAATCCGAGGTGTTCTATACACCTCGGATTTTTGTTGTGTGGATTTATCAAATCGCTCCGTCTGATACTACAGCTGATGTTTGATCTTTTTGCGTGCGAGCGTTGTCTGCGGTATATTGAGAAATTCTGCCGCTCGGCGCGTAGTGCCTTCTTTTTTAAGCGCATAGGCGATGAGCTTTTTTTCCTGCTCATCCATGATCTTATTGAAATCGATCGAGTCTCCGCGGCGGAATTCTTTTTTGAGGTCGATCATACTTTCGTTGTAAACATTCACATTCAGAAGTTCATCAACCGCGTCGGCATCAATTTGCTGCGTACGCTCGCTGATGTAGAGACGATGTGCCGTGTTTTCCAATTCGCGTACATTGCCCGGCCAGTGGTATTCCTCCAGCTTGCGATAGGCTTCGGTCGTGAAAGTTTTTTCAATCCCGTATTTCTGACTGTAATGGCGGATAAAAGCGTTCGCCAGACAATCTATATCTTCCGGTCGTTCCCGCAGCGGCGGTACGTTGATACAGCAGATGTTCAGACGGTAATACAGATCCTCGCGGAATTTTCCCTCATTCACCAGCTTGCGCAGCGGAATGTTATTCGCACAGATCACGCGCACGTCCACATTCTTCGGTGTGGTACCGCCAACACGGTAAAAGCTGTTTTCCTGCAAAACGCGCAGAAGCTTGGACTGCATGACCAACGGCAGAGATCCGATCTCGTCAAGGAAGAGGGTACCGTTGTTAGCGATTTCAAAATAGCCTTCCTTGCCGGTCGTCGACGCGCCGGTAAACGAGCCCTTTTCGTAGCCAAAAAACTCCGACTCCGCCAGATTTTCCTGGATCGTGGCGCAATTGATCTTTACACATGGTTGGGATCTGCGCGGGCTGTTCTGTTGGATCAAGTCAAAGACCTTCTCCTTGCCGACGCCGGTCTCACCCTGAATGATGAGGTTGCAGTCGTACTGCGCAACATTCAGAACCTCCTCGACCATATTCTCCGTAACGGGACTCAGATAAAGGAAGCCGTCGATCTGTTTGGCTGCCGTCTGTGTGCGTTCTGTTTTGACAAGCGACGCCTTGCGCTTCTTGATATGGTCAATATTTATTTTGTGGTAAAATGCATCCAGGCTGCGAAACACGTTTTCGGTCTCGCTGACAAGCTGTAGCGCATATTCAAAGGTGTTGGCATAGATGCCATCGAGTGCGTAGTTGATGACCTCTTTGCCGAGGCTGTCCGCAATCAGCATGCTCTGGGAGTAGGCGTTGCCAATGTTCGTATGGCAGACTAATCCGCCGGGACGCACGATCAGTGCCGCGACGCTTTCACAGCCTTTGATCTCTTCCAGGTTGATGACCACGTCCACATCGCGGCCATGCTGTGCTTCCTGTACACGTTTCGCGGTCTCAACCGGCAGGCTCATCGGCAAAAACATCGCGTCGGAAACGAGACTGCCGATCGCCTCCAAAAGCGCGGCTTTCTCTGTCTGCACGCTGCCGCCGCGGCTGCTTTCAAACAGACAGGTAACGGTCATTTCCGGGTTACGCTTTTTGAGCATGCGCGCGTACAGGACAATCTCGACCAGACTGTTGCCGATGATGATGCCGTTATCCGCCCGCATCCCCGCAAGCTCGGTGCTGATCCCATAAAAGCTGCCTTCTTCGTCCAATGCGCGCAAAAGAGTTTTGATCTGATTCGGTTCGAATTGATTGATTTCTTTGAGTACGGTGGCTTCAAAGCAAATCACATAACCGCTGCAGCGCAGCAATCCATATTCATAGTCAATGCTCTGGATGGATTCCAGGTAAAGCGGCAATGCCGCCATGGTTGTCAGACTGATGACACGGTCGCCGGGCTTGAATCCGCAATCTGTAAGCCCCTCCCCAATCTCTTCGACGATTCCCGAAAACAAACCGCCACTTTCGGTATAGGGATTCTGCAGTTTTCCGCGTTCTCGCACAATCTTAAAAATCTTTTCCTTTATTTTTTCTTCGTCATATTCACAAATACTGCAGATCTGTAAAAGACTGTCACGTTCTATAGAAATCTGATCTACCGCAACGCGCAGTTCCTTTGTCCGGAGCGTCCGGTCATTGTCAATTTTCCAAGCAGTTACGGTCAGACTGCCTTTCGGTTCCAGCGCACGGTCGGTTCCTGAGTTTTTCATATAATATACTATCCTTTTCTGTCTTCTCTATCTCAGCTGTTCGGCGTGCCGCGCACTTTATGCGCGGCACTCTATTGAGTATACTCGATTTTGTTTTTTTGTCAAGGCGTTTTGACCCGTTTTTGGTTTTTTTTCATGTTTCAGACCCATTTTTGGTTCTCGTTCTGCATCTTAACTTTGTCACACAAAAAAATAATGTATACAAGCTATGCAATTTCAGTCTTTCTTTCTTTTGCTTTCTTTTTCGTTCTTTGGCACGATCTTTGCTAAATATTCTATTTGTGAAATTATTATTCTTAATCAAACTCAAAGGAGAAATTAAATGAAAGTTGTAAAAGCAATTCTCAAATTTGTGCCGGTCTTTGTGCTGGCAGGCTTGATGATCTGCGGCAAGGGTCAGCTGCTAGAGGGACAGGACGCCATGGTTGCGGCTCCGATCGCTTTCCTGGCAGCTGTTATCATCGCCATGCTTGTGGAAAAGAAAAAATGGCAGGAATGCCTGGATGCCGCTATGAAGTCGGTCAGCAACATCCTCGTTGCGCTCTTCATTCTGATGCTGGCCTATGTTATGGCAAACTGCTTCATGAGCTTCGGCGTCGGCGCATCCGTTGTCAATATCGCGTTGAAACTCGGCGTAACCGCTAAAACCGTTGCCTGTGTCGGCCTAATCTGCACCGGCGTGCTTTCTGTAGCGACCGGTACGTCCTGGGGTACATTCGCGGCCTGCGCACCGATCTTCCTGTGGCTTTCTCACATCGTCGGCGGCGACATCTATCTGACGGTCTGCGCGATCGCCGGCGGTGCTTGCTTCGGCGACAACATCGGTCTGATATCCGATACAACGATTGTATCCTCCGGTATTCAGGGCGTACAGGTTACCGACCGTATTCGCCATCAGGGTGTTTGGTCTGTTTCTTGCTTAATTTTGGCAGCGATTGCCTTCTTTGTTGCGGCATCCGTGATGGGGCTGAACGGTACCGGTGATGCGTCTACCGTTATGGACAACATCACGCCGGAGATCTACGCATTCCTCGAGCAGGAACGTCCGGCAGCTATCGACCTCTTAAACCAGGTTGCTGACGGTGTTGCGCTGTACATGGTCATTCCGCTGATCCTGGTTATCGTACTGGCGATCCTGGGTGTAAACACCTTTGCCTGCATCGGTTCCGGTATCGTTTCTTCCTACATTCTCGGTCTCTTCGCAGGCACATCCTGCAATTTACAGGAATTTCTGGATGATTTCTTCTACGCAGGTGTAGAGGATGCAGGTGCCTGGGTTGTTCCGATGATGATGTGGGTCGCAGCATTCGGCGGTGTTATGCAGCTGATGGACGCATTTGCGCCTCTGGCTGCACTGATCCAGAAGCTTTCCAAAAAGGTCAGACATCTGCTCGGCTGGAACGCAGTGCTTTCCTTACTCGGCAATGCTGCGCTGGCTGACGAAATGGCACAGATCGTTACCATCGGACCGGTTATCAAGCAGGTCACCGAAGAGAACGTTGTATGCGAAACCGAAGAAGCTGCATATAAGCTGAAACTGAGAAACGCAACCTTCGGCGACGCCATGGGCGTATTCGGTTCCCAGCTGATTCCTTGGCACGTTTACCTTGGTTTCTACGTAGGTATTGCTGCCGGCGTATATCCGTTGGTTTCGCTGACGAACCTTGATTTCATCAAGTTCAACTTCATGGCTTGGATCGCAGTCATTTCCCTTCTGATCTTAACCTTTACCGGTCTGGACAGATTCGTACCGTTCTTCAAGATGCCGACCGAACCGGAAGTGCAGCTCAAAAAAAACATCGAAAAGAACCAAGCGGCATAATTCGCTTCTTCGTAATCACGTTTGAATATTCCTAGGTACTTATGGAAACAAGGGCGCCCGCCCGGATCCGAAAAGGATCCGGGCGGGCGCCCTGCACTTTTGTCCTAATTCTCAAGATTCTTTGCGTTTTTTCACTTCGCGTGAAGCTGTAATCCCTGTAAGCTGTTCGATCAGCGTGTCTACACCAGCGAACTGACACCATAGGTAAGGATGGTGACAATCGTGGCGGCGGCCAGAACGCCTGCGGCGATGGCCGGGAACGCGCGTTTCAGCTGCATGTCCAGCATAGCGGCGATCAAGGCGCCGGTCCATGCGCCGGTGCCCGGAAGCGGGATGGCTACAAAGATCATCAGCCCCCAAAATTCATAGCGCAGGACCTGTGCCTTTTTGCTCTCCGCCTGATCCTCAAAATGTTTGACAATCTTTGCGAGCCGTTCACTTTTGGTCTGCATCCATTTGAAGATCTTGCGGATAAAGACAATGATAAACGGGATCGGCACCAGATTGCCGATCACCGCGGTTAGCAAAGCGATCTTAATATCCAGCCCCGCGATCACGCCCGCGGGGATCGCCACCCGCAGTTCCAGTACCGGAACCATCGAAATCAAAAATGTCATCAACACATTACCGAAGGTTGTTTCCCCTAATGCTTCCATTCTTCGCCCCCTTTTTCGTTTGTCTCCTTTTCAAAAGTGCGCCCGCACAGGGGGCGCACTTGTCGCTTTATGATATAGGCGGCTTTTAAGCACAGTAGCTGCTATCTTTGCAATCCCTGCCTCCGCCGCTATTCGTTCGCATCCTGCTCGGCTCGAACCGCGGCCTGCGCCGCTGCCAGTCTGGCGACTGGAACCCGAAATGGAGAACAAGATACATACTGCAGTCCGATCTGATAACAGAACTGAACCGTTTTTGGATCACCGCCCTGCTCACCGCAGATCCCCAGTTTGATCTTCGGTCTTGTCTGCCTGCCCAGTTTTACTGCCATCTCGATCAGCTTACCGACGCCGTCGGTATCCAACGTGCGGAACGGGTCATCTTGGAAGATTTCCCGCTTCTGATAGGTTTCGATCAGCTTGCCCGTGTCATCTCTGGATAAGCCATAGGTCATCTGCGTCAGATCGTTTGTGCCAAAGGAAAAGAACTCCGCATCCCTGGCAAGCTCGTCCGCGATGAGCGCCGCGCGCGGCGTTTCCACCATGCTTCCGACCAGATAGCTCAATGGGATATCCGCCTCCCGGATGCAGCGCTGCGCAGTCTGTACAATCGTTCGCTTCACATTCTTTAGCTCGGCTTCACTGTCAACCAGCGGGATCATGATCTCCGGCACCAAATCATTGCCGGTTTCCTGCTTTACCTCCAGCGCCGCGCCGATAATGGCTTCGGTCTGCATCATCGCGATCGCCGGTGAGGTCACGGCCAGTCTGCAGCCGCGATGTCCCAGCATCGGATTGATTTCACGCAGTTCGGAGGCCTTGGCTTCCAGCTTTTCGACGCTGACGCCCATCATCTCCGCCACCTCCGCGATCTCAGCTTTCGTCTGCGGCAGGAATTCGTGTAGCGGTGGATCCAGAAGCCGGATCGTGACCGGTCTGTCCCCCATCACAAGGAACAGCTCCTTGAAATCCTTCTGTTGGAGCGGACGAATCGCCTCAAGGGCTTCGGCTTCTTCCTCCGGCGTATCCGCAAGGATCATCCGACGGATCGCCGGGATCCGTTCTTCCGCAAAGAACATATGCTCCGTTCGGCAGAGCCCGATGCCCTCGGCGCCGAATTCCAAGGCTTGCCTGGCATCCCGCGGATTGTCTGCATTGGCTCTGACTTTCAGCTCCCGCAGTTCATCCGCCCATTCCATCACGGTCTCGAAATCACCGGAAAGCGTCGGCGCAACCGTTTTGAGCCGCTCTGTATAGACCTCGCCGGTATTGCCGTTGAGAGAAAGGTAATCGTTCTCGTGATAAACCCTGCCGTCCGCTGTCGTCAGCGTCCGTTCCGTTTCGCTGACGCGGATGTCTGAACAGCCCGCGACACAGCACTTGCCCATCCCGCGTGCAACAACCGCCGCATGACTGGTCATGCCGCCTCTGGCTGTCAGTATGCCTTCAGCCACAACCATTCCAACCAGATCTTCCGGTGAAGTCTCCTCTCTGACCAGCAGAACCTTTTGTCCTTTTGCAGCGGCCGCTTCCGCATCCTCCGCCGTAAAACAGAGTTTGCCGCAGCCCGCGCCCGGTGATGCCGCAAGACCTTTGGCAATCACATGCGCCGCGGCAACCTGCGCAGGCTCGAAGGTCGGATGTAGCAGCTGGTCGATCTGCTGCGGTTCGATCCTGGTGATCGCTGTCTTCTTATCGATCAGCTCTTCCTGCACCATATCCACCGCAATCTTGACCGCGGCCTGTGCGGTGCGTTTGCCGCTTTGAGTCTGAAGCATGTATAATTTATGGTTTTCGATCGTGAACTCCATGTCCTGCATATCCTTATAATGCTTTTCCAGAAGTTCCGCGATGCGGATAAAGCTCTTGTAGGCTTCCGGGAAGTAGTCTACCATCTTCTCAATGCCGAGCGGCGTCCGGATACCGGTTACCACGTCCTCTCCCTGCGCGTTTACAAGAAATTCACCGTAAATTTTATTTTCACCGGTCACAGGATTGCGTGTGAACGCTACGCCGGTGCCTGAGGCAGCACCCATATTGCCAAATACCATCGACTGTACGTTGACTGCCGTGCCGATCTTCGCCGGAATCCCATTCAGTCTGCGGTACAGAATCGCCCGATCGTTGTTCCAGGAGCGAAAGACCGCCTGGATTGCCGCCAGCAGCTGCTGCTTCGGATCCTGCGGAAACGGCTTTCCGCTTTCCGCTTCGACCATCTTCCGGTAGGCGCGGATCACAGCCTCCAGATCTTCACTTGTCAGATCGACATCAAATTTTGCATGGGTTTTTGCTTTCTGACCATCAAAGATGCGGTCAAATTTCGCTTTGGGGATGCCGAGTACGACATCCCCGAACATCTGGATGAAGCGACGATAACTGTCCAACGCGAATCTCCGGCTGCCGGTCAACAATGCCAGCCCTTCCGTACTTTCATCGTTGAGACCGAGATTCAAAACCGTATCCATCATGCCGGGCATGGAAACCGCGGCACCGGAGCGCACGGAAACCAGCAGAGGATTTTCCCTGCTCCCGAACGTTTTTCCGGTTACGTGCTCCAGATCCCGGATTTTTTCCGCGATCTCGGCGCGAATATCATCTGCGATCGTCTTGTTTTCCTCATAATAGCGGCTGCAAGCCTCCGTGGTGATCGTAAAGCCAAACGGAACCGGCAGACCGATTCTGCTCATTTCCGCGAGATTCGCTCCTTTTTCTCCGAGCAGATCCCGCATCTGCTTTGAGCCCTCATTAAATGAGTAGACGAATTTCTTCATGTTGCTCCACTTCTGTCATTAAAATGATAATCTTTCCTCAATATAGGAACGAACTTCGGAAACCGGGATCCGAACCTGCTCCATCGTGTCTCTGTCACGGATGGTTACGCAGCCGTCAGCTTCCGTGTCAAAGTCGACGCAAATGCAGAACGGCGTTCCGATCTCGTCTTCTCTTCTGTATCGTTTACCGATTGAACCTGCCGCGTCGTAATCGACCATGAAGTACTTGGAAAGTTCCTCGTGGATCGGTTCCGCAACCGGAGCCAGCTTCTTGGCCAGCGGCAGAACCGCTGCCTTGAACGGCGCAAGAGCCGGATGGAATTTCATGACCACGCGTACGTCTTCTTTGCCGTTCGCATCCGTCAGAACCTCTTCATGATAAGCGTTGCACAGGAATGCCAGTACGCTTCTTTCCACACCAAGCGACGGTTCAATCACGTAAGGGATATAGTGTTCATTCTTATCCTGGTCGAAATAGGTCAAATCCTGTCCGGAGGTGTTCTGATGCTGCGTCAGGTCATAGTCCGTACGGTCGGCAACGCCCCAGAGTTCGCCCCAGCCGAACGGGAACTTGAATTCAAAGTCCGTGGTCGCTTTGGAATAGAAGCAAAGCTCTTCCGGGCTGTGGTCACGGAGTCTGAGATTCTCGTCCTTGATGCCTAAGGAGAGCAGCCAGTTATGGCAGAAGCTTCTCCAATAGTCGAACCATTCCAGATCGGTCCCCGGTTCACAGAAGAATTCCAGTTCCATCTGCTCGAACTCACGTACACGGAAAATGAAATTGCCCGGCGTGATCTCGTTACGGAACGATTTACCGATCTGTCCGATGCCGAACGGGATCTTCTTACGGGAGGTTCTCTGTACATTCTTGAAGTTAACGAAAATGCCCTGTGCCGTTTCCGGACGCAGATATAATTCGGACTTGGAGTCCTCGGTTACGCCCTGAAAGGTCTTGAACATCAGGTTGAACTGGCGGATACCGGTGAAATCGGTCTTGCCGCATTCCGGGCAGGGGATGTGGTGCTCGGCGATGTACTTTTCGAGTTCTTCATTGCTCCAGCCGTCGACGACGATCTCAGGCATACCGTTGGCTGCATGATAATCTTCAATGAGTTTATCCGCCCGAAATCTGGATTTGCAGGCCTTGCAGTCTACCAGCGGGTCGGAGAATCCGCCCACGTGTCCGGATGCCACCCATGTCTGCGGGTTCATCAGGATCGCCGCGTCGAGACCGACGTTGTACTTGGATTCCTGTACAAACTTTCTCCACCAGGCGTTTTTGACATTCTTTTTCAGTTCTGCGCCCAGCGGGCCGTAATCCCATGTATTGGCCAGGCCACCGTAAATTTCGGAACCCGGATAGACAAACCCTCTGTTCTTGGCAAGGGCAACGATTTTTTCCATTGTTACTTCTCTGTTTACATCGCTCATGTTCACTCAACCTACCTATCTTTCTTTTTTGCTTTTATTTTTCATCCGGAGCTTCGGATGCTTTCTCCGCTGCGGCGGTTTCCGGCGCAGCTTCTGCGGTTTTGTCCTCTGCTTCGTTTTTTTGCGGTTCTTTATTCTCTTCTTTTTTCTTACCGGAGAAAATGCTCCAGAATCCGCTTTTTTCATTTGCCTTTTCGTGGATGGTCTCTTTGACGTCTTCGCAGGTATCTTCTACGGAATCACTGATCTTCTCCACGGCTTCCCCGGCCTTTTCGGCAGCTGCGGCAGCCGCATTGCCGACGGTGTCGCCGAGATTATCGCAGAAATGTTCTGCTTTTTCCCAAAATGCTTCCCAGTTTTCGGCATCTGATTCCTCCGCTCCCGCGTCGTTCTCTTCCCTTTTTGCCTTGAATTCGTGATACTTGTCGGCTGCAGCGTCTTTAAGCGTGTTATAGGTCTCCGTTCCTTTTTCCACGACATCATTGACCACGTTCGGCGCCTTTTCCTTGACATTGTTGACAACATCGGTTCCCTTTGCCATCAACCCGTCAAAGACCACAGAGCCTTTTTCTTTGGCGTCGCTGGCGAAGTTTTCCGCTTTGCCGGTGATGTCGATCACCTTGCCGTCCGTCGTCGTCAGCTCGATCCGGCACTTGAATCCAAACGCCGCAACCGCTGCCGCGATCACACCCCAAGGTGCCACAATCGCCCCTACGACACCGACATTGACCGGAACATTGACGATTGTTGCGTCATCCTTTTTTATGGTGATCTTGGAAACATTCCCCTTTTTTACGAGTTCTTTGATCTTTTCCACGATTTCCGCGGCAAAATCACTTGCTTTTGTTCCCGGTTTTACATCAACCGTTTCTTCGATGGCGATGATCGCGTCGACCACGCTGCCGTCAGCGGCTTCGAGTGCTTCCTTCGCCTCTTTGTAGGATACGCCGGTTCTGTCTTTGACCAGTTCGATTTTTTCTAATGTGATTTCCATTTCAATACCTCCTTAATCAAGTTAGCGGACTTTGTAAAAAGTCTTCGCTTTTTAATTTTTCCACGCCGAAATGATAGGCCAACCAGCTTCTCAGGATCGCGTGGAGCTTTTGAAATATTTCATCCTCCAGTGCGATCTTTGCAAAGGCGCTGAAAGATTCTTTCCGAAAATATTTTAATATATTTACTATATCAAAGTTTGTATCATAAATCAATGTTTCTTTGTTGTTGTTCTGCGTAAGATTCCGTGCGCAGTCCGCACAGATCATCCCACCCTCTTCGACACTGAAATACCGGTTTGCGCCTGATTTTCCGCATACGCTGCATCCGTCAAGCTGTGGCATCGTTCCCAGTGCCGCGATCACCTTGACGATATAGGCTTCTACCAGCGTTTCCTGTTTTTTGCTGCGCGTCTCCAACGCGTCCAGAAACTCCAGCAGCAGCCGGAACAGCGCCGGCTGCGGCAGTTCGTCCGCCAGCAGCTTCTCCGTCAGCTCCAGCACATAGGACGCCGCCATGTATTTATCCAGATCCTCGCCGATCCCGTAATAGCTCTTGAGAACCTGCGCATGGTTCAGATTGTAGGTTTCCCGCGACTTGAACAGCTCATAGTTTCCGTAGGTAAACGGCCGCTGCGGCAAGGCCGACTTGTTTTTTCCGCCCTCCGCAAGATTGCTGCCGACGCTGATCTTGCCGTATTTTCGCGAAAACAGCAGCAGCATACGCCGCCCGTTGACGGTCCGGACCTGCCGCAGGACGATGGCTTCTGTATCGGTAAGCATGTGATCACCTACATCTCTTTATACCCGAAATTGGACAAAGCAAAATCGGAATCCCGCCAGTTTTCCTTGATCTTGACCCAAAGCTCCAGATAAACCTTGCTACCCAGCAGGGCTTCAATCTCCAGCCGCGCGCTCTTGCCGATACCTTTGAGCTTGCGTCCCTGTTTGCCGATGATGATGGCTTTGTGCGACTTGCGCTCGCAGTAGATGACGGCGCTGATGCGCGTCAGGTTCTTTTCCTCTTTATACTGCTCGATCTCGACCGCCACGCCGTGCGGTACCTCGTCCTCCAGATACAAAAGCACCTTTTCGCGGATGATCTCGCTGACGATGAAACGTTCCGGATGGTCGGTCACCATGTCCTCCGGGAAGTACATCGGTCCCTCCTCAAGAAAATCCCGCAGGCGCAGGAGCAGTTTGTCGACGTTTTTGCCCTCTAGCGCGGAGATGCCGAAGATATCGTCAAAGACGCCGAGCCGATGGTATTCCTCATAGATCATCTGAAAGTCCTCCGGACTCATCTGATCGATCTTGTTGATGATGAGGATCTTCGGGGTCTTAACCTCCTTGAGCATATTGAGGATGTAGCGATCTCCCGGTCCTTTGTCCAGCTTGCTGTCGACCAGGAACAGTACCACTTCTGTTTCCTTGAACGTGTTGACGGCGGACTCCGTCATCAGTTCGCCGAGCTTGCTGTGCGGCTTGTGGATGCCGGGGGTGTCGATGAATACCATCTGCACGCCTTTGTCGTGATCCCCCTCCGGAATGTCCGTATAAATGCCGCGGATTGTGTTGCGGGTCGTCTGCGGCTTGCTGGACGTGATGGCGATCTTTTCTCCGAGGATCGCGTTGAGCAGTGTCGACTTGCCGACGTTCGGCCGTCCGATAATTCCTATAAATCCTGTTTTCAATCTATATTTCCTTTCGTTTTTCCTTCCGCGGTGCACTGCGCAGAGCGCGGCTGTAGCGGCGCGCGGTTCGTGCCGCTACAGCCGGAAGCCCTCCGGCAGGATCTCTTCCATGGTATAAACACGCAGATTTTCTTCATCATCGCCGGAGATGATCTTAAAGTCATCGTCGCAGAACTCTTTCATAAACTGTCTGCAGATGCCGCACGGCCAAGCCGTTCCATCGGAGCTGACGATAGCGATCGCTTCAAATTCCATACTGCCCTCGGAGATTGCCTTGACAAACGCGGTCCGCTCCGCGCAGATCGTCGCGCCAAAGGAGGAATTTTCCACATTGCAGCCGGTAAAAACCTCTCCGTCCTTGGTCAGCAGCGCCGCGCCCACCCGGAACTTTGAAAACGGTGCGTACGCCCGCGGTAGCATTTCCTTGGCCATGAAAAATAAATCTCTGTACATCATTTTATGCCTCCTGTTCTGACACCGCTTCGCGCGGGATCCCCATATAAGTCATGATCTCTTCTTCCCTTGCCCGCATGAGTTTTTTGTCGTCTTCTGCTTCGTGATCGTACCCCAAAAGATGCAGCACGCTGTGCACGAACAGATAAATGACCTCCCGTTCAAAGGAATGTCCGAATTCTCTGGCCTGTTCCGCAGCCCGGTCTTTGCAGATGACCACATCGCCTAAGCAGATCTCTCCGACTTCCGGCAGTTCCTCCGCAAGATCCGCAAACTGAGGGAAAGACAGAACGTCGGTCACGCGATCGATGCCGCGGTATTCCAAGTTCAGGCTTTGGATCTCATCGGGCTGCACAAAGGTCACGCTGATCTCACAGCGCGCAGGTTCCAGTCCGAAAATGTCTTCGCTTTCGACGGCGTACTCTGCCGCCCGTATCATTTTCGCAAGGATCTCTTCGGTTACAACTTGTCCCTCTTCAACATATAGTTCCATCTATCGTTCCTCCTGCAGTTCCTCCGGATGCTTCCGGTAGAACTGCTCATAAGCGTTGATGATCTTTCTGACCAGTTCATGCCGCACCACATCCGTATCTTTCAGGTAGCAGAAATCAATGTCTCTGACATGTTTGAGCACACGCTCCGCCTCCACCAGTCCGGACTTTTTGCCGCGCGGCAGGTCGATCTGCGTCACGTCGCCGGTCACCACGACCTTGGAGCCGAAACCCATACGGGTCAAAAACATCTTCATCTGCTCGCGCGTCGTGTTCTGCGCTTCGTCCAGTATGATGAAGGAATTGTCGAGGGTGCGTCCCCGCATATAAGCCAGCGGCACGACCTCAATGGCCTCCTTTTCCTTGAGCCGGAGCGCCGCGTCCCGGCCGAGCACATCGTAGAGCGCGTCGTACAACGGACGCAGATATGGATCGACTTTATCCTGCAGGTCACCCGGCAGGAAGCCCAGACGTTCGCCCGCTTCCACAGCCGGCCGCGCCAGAATGATCTTCTGCACTTCCTTATTTTTGTAGGCGTTGACCGCCATCGCGACGGCGATATAGGTCTTGCCGGTGCCGGCCGGTCCGATCCCGAACACCACATCCTTCTTGCGGATGCTGTCGACATAGGATTTCTGTCCGATGGTCTTCGGCTTGAGCGGTCGCCCGTTATGCGTAAAGCAGATCACGTCCCGGTTCACCTTGCTTTCCCGATAGGACACGCCCTCGTTTTTGAGGCTGATGACGTAGAGGACTTTCTGCTTATCCAGTTTTTCTCCGTTTTCCAGAATGCTGCTCAGTTCGCCGAGCAACGCTTCGGCTGCTTCCAGCGTGTCTTCCCGATCACCTTTGAGGATGAGGTCATCCTCCCGCTGGATCATTTCGACGCCGGTCGCTTCTTGAATGAGATTGAGGTTGACGTCCAGATTGCCAAAAAGCTCTGTGCGGTCAATCTCGCTGCTGATCTGAATTTTGCGTTCCAAATTCAATCTCCTGTTCTTTTCCGATTTGTTGGCGGACCTCTAAGGTCACACCTACTTCTATTATATTTTCTTTTTGCGTAAAATTCAAACTTTTCTTTACAATTTCAGCGTTTTCCGGCAAATTTTCTTTGGCCCAGATGCGGATCTGCTGTTCGGCCTTCGCTTTCGCCTGTTTTGGACTCTTTTCGACCCGGTCTAAAACCACCGCCGTGCCGCTCTGCGTACTGTCCTCTGCGCCCCGGACTCCTTGCTCGCTGCCCTGCGCGCTGTCCTCTGCACCCCAACTGTCTTGCACCCCGCCCTGCTCTGCCTGCCCGGTCTGCTCGCCCGCAGCCTGCGCGCCGCGCAGATACCGCTCCTGCCGGAAGGTCAGCCGATACGGCACGCGCGCCCAAACCTCGCCCTGCGCGCGCACATAATACTCTTTCGGCGCGTTTTCCTCGAACGTGGTCGGCTCGATCGGGATCTGCCCGCGGATCAGGACCTGCCCTTTCTTGACATAGTCGCCCGGCTCCGCCATCGCGTCGCCCCAGACCGGGTCGATACTCTCGATATAGCCGCTGCGGGCGGCCACGATGTCGCAGCAGCCGCCCCGTTCCTCGGGCGCCGGGATAAACAGACCTTCCTCTTCCGCCGAGAGCTCTGTTTCCCCACGGATGATCTTATGGCCGGTCTCCGCGACCTCTAGCCGTACCAGTCTGCCATCGTAGACCAGGCGCACCCACATGATCTGCGGGAAGCGCGCGAACACCGCCGCTTCCGCCTTTTCCCAGTCAATGCCCGGACGATAGACACCCTCCCGAACGCCGGATTCCGCAAGGCAGGCACGCAGTTCGGATTCCGGGATCGCGCGGTAACCGTCGACCTCGATCGCCGCGACAAAAAAGGATTCTCCGACCACGATCGCCGCCGCCAAAAAGATCCCCAGCAGCAGTACCGGCCGCTTGCGCATCCGGCGTGCCCGATAAACGCCGCCCTGCCGTTTCTGCACGGTAATGCGGTATCTCGCTCCACCGAGTTTTTTTAAGCGGTTTAAGTCGCAGGACGCGATCTCGGCCTGTGCTTCTGTTTCCGCATGCACGCGCACGCCGCGCAGCAGGATCCCGTTTTTCGCGGCGGTGTCCAGAAGCTTGCCGATCTGAAATCCTTCAATACGGACTTCGACCCGGTCGCTATAAAAATTCCACTTTTTGAATCTTGCCCTCAATCGCCAGTCTCCCCTCGCAGATCTCCCGGATCAGAAAATTTTCCCCGGCCACCGTGACATAGCGGCTGCCGTTGTGCACCGTCACGGCGCTGTCCGTCAGCATCACGATCGATTGCACGTTTTCCATGATCACCAGTCCCGCTTCACAGATCACCCGCGGTTTGCGAAAATCCAGATCGTACGATACCTCTTCAAGCAGTTTCATCCGCCGCCCCCCTGCCGCTCATCAGATCGAAAGCCATGCGCTTCCTCTTCATAGCTTATGCGCCGGGCAGGCCGCGCATGCGGAGAATTATCGGCATTTGTGTGCTGCACGCTTCCCGCCGTTTTGCCGCACGCAAAACAAAGCACCCGGTTCCTGCTGGGTTCCGAGTGCCCGCTAAGTGCTATGGGTTTTTTCGCTTAAAGCGTTCTGTTAAGGGTAGACAGCCATGCCGTACGTTTCTTGGAGCTGTGTAAAAACGTCACCGTTTGTAAGCATTTCCCGGTATACGCCGTCTTTCTCGATGATTCTGGATGGCTCATCGATCACGCTGACCGTACAAGTTTGCTCCGTTCCGTCATACATGGAAAAGGTAAACTGATATGGCGGCCAAGTCGTAAAGCGAGCTTCGTCACAATACTCCGCAGGCAGGTCTACAATTTCAAAGCTTTCGTCCAGTAATGCCATGCAGGAGCGGCTCTTCTCTTTTTCCGTAAGAGAAAGAAGCGTATGTTTTTGTTCCTCGTTTTTTTCAAAAAGGTCATCCAATACCGCAACTTCTATTTTTTCTATATACTCCGGATCCAGCTCCATATATTCCGAAAATTCGTATACAGCCTCTTTGCCGGTAATGCCGTACACGCTTACATCCGTTGGCACCGTATAACCCACGGAATCATCGCGGCTCCAAACGAAAGCTGTGATCCCGCCTGCAAGGATCAGCAGGACCATCACCAGCCAAACGCGTCGATCAGAAAAGATTTTTTTCATAAGCTACTCCCTCCAAATCAATTTCATATTTCATGGGGTGCTTCACGGATCTCCCAATGTCCGCTGAAGCCGCTTCCTATATAGAAAACATTCGGTATGGATTTGAGTCTCCGCTTAACCGTGGACACGCTCACGCCTAATTCTCGCGCCATGTCTTTGGTCGTGATTTTACGGTATTGCCGGATCAATTCGACAATTCGCTCGATTTCCTCCTGATGAGCACCTTGCGTGTCATATTGAG
>DJPG01000032.1:23765-55605 GCA_002439735.1 Firmicutes bacterium UBA6418
TTGGGTGTCAGATTGGGTATCAGCTTGAGTGTCACGCTTGGCGTTATCTTGCATGCCGTACGGATCATACTGATAAATAGTTTCGCTTACCCGATCAGACGGTTCTTTTTCCTTCCTGAAAAGAGTCACCTTGAATCCATCGCCGAATTCTTCAAACAGCGGAGCCTGCAAACCATATTCCCGGCACCGGTTCCGGATCCTCGGCAAGCCGGTCCCCCATGCCTCCGTCTCACAAGCATCCATTGCGATCTGTTTCATTTTTTTACATAGAGTCAATGCCTTTTCCTCATCATATTCGCGGCCGATTTCCTGGAGCGTGTCGTACGATATGCTTTGACCTTCCAACTCCAATTCCTGCAGCTTTCTCGCGTCTGCAGGCCGGCTTGTCCCGTTGATCCGGATATAGGTACCGCTTTCTTTTCCCTTTTTTGCAAGGTAATACGGTCTGCATTTTCCCGGTGCAATATCAATTTCCAGAATGGTTTTGTTCTCCAGTGTTTGTATGGAAATGTCAGGTTCGATCTGCGGCGTGCAGGCATCCGAGATCATATTCGATATGGAATCGGACAGTTTAAATGGACTTTGTTCTCCTATACCGCAGACAACTCCGGTTTCATCTTCAATCCCGAGGATCACCTTACCTCCGGTACTGTTTGAAAAAGCAATCACATCTTTTAGGAATTTTTCGTGATTGCTTGGAATCTCACGTTTGAATTCTATGTTCTTGCTTTCTCCAAAATATGCTTTCCGAATCACTTCATCACCTACTTTCGATTTTTCGAAAATACCGCGTTTTTTCATATCCCTCCCGATACAATAAATTATATGCCATTTCAGCAAGGATCACCAGAAAAAAATCCGGGGAAGTTCCTGTGAACTGCCCCGGTATTTTATGGTTTCCTATTATTTTTTAAGAAATTCTTCTACCACTTTTTTTACCTGTCCGCCATCGGCAAGGCCTTTGACTTTGCCCATTACGGCGCCCATGAGTTTGCCCATGTTTTGCATGCCGCCCTCAATGTTCAGGTCGGCAGCGATCCCGGCAACTACTTCCCGCAGCTTTTCTTCGGAAAGCTGTTCCGGCAGGTACTTTTTCAGGATATCGATTTCTGCTTTGTAGGATTCGGCTAAATCTGTTCTTCCGGCTTTTTCAAAATCAGCGAGGGCATCTTTTCTCATCTTTACCTGTTTGGATAAAATTGCAACAATGCCATCATCGTCCAGTTCCTCCCGGTGGTCGACCTCATATTGCTTGATCGCCGCACGCGCGAAACTGATCGTATTTTTCGCTACTTCGTCGTGCGCTTTCATCGCATCTTTGAAGTCAGCCATTAATTTTTCTTTCAATGCCATTTATCATTCACCTCGATTCACGAAAACCGCGCCCGGTCTTGTCACCGCAGGCAAGAAATGACTGTGAACGGATTAGTATTTCTTAGCCTTTTTTCTAGCGGCTTCAGATTTTTTCTTTCTCTTTACGCTTGGTTTTTCGTAATGTTCTCTTTTTCTGAGTTCGCTCATAACGCCGTCTCTGGCGCAGGATCTCTTAAATCTCTTCAGAGCGGATTCCAAACTTTCGTTTTCTCTTACGATTACTTGTGCCATGTTCCGATTCACCTCCTGACTTCTATGAAATAGTTCAGCCATGAACAGATTTTATGACATTTCGCATGTCAAACCGAAACTATTATACACTTTTTTCTTTCGCTCCGCAAGTTTTTTTGTAATTTTTTTCTGGCAATGTTTTCGCGGTCGTTTTCGCGGTCGTTTTTTGCCGGATTCCCAGAGAAATTTTCTCGCAGATGGCGCAGCTTACTCTGCGAACAATGTTAGCCGATTCCGAGCAGCATCGCTTTCAGCTGTGCCTCCATGACCGCTAAATTAAGGAAACCGTTTTCATCTTCATAGGTTACGATCAGGTTTTTCCAGGGAATAATGCCGACGCTCTCATAAAGCTCCATTTTCCATTTATGATGCTTCATATATTCCGCATTTCCGGTCAGTCCGCAATGCTCGATATAGACAAGCTGTTTAGGTATATTGCAGGTAAAATCCGGAGCAATCGTAAACTTCCCGATCTTCATGGTCTGTTCGTATCAAAACGGGATCTGCATCTCATATAGCCGCGCTCCTTTTTGTATTGCTGCATGACCGGTTTTCCATTCTTTTGCACCAGTAAAAGCTGTCCGTCCGGCGCAGCGGCTAATTCTGCGGTCAAACTCCTTTGTCTCTTTTGCATCGTCCTTAAAATTTCTTCCAGTATGATTTTGTTTTTCACCCTGCGATGCTCCTTTCTGTTATGACGATCATGGAAATCCGCTTTTCAGCGATATTCACGTTGATCATGGCGCTCACGTCAAGCAGTTCTTGGTGCCATAGTACATAAATTCTCGTGTTTTACAAATTTGTGTACCGGTTTTACGGTTTTTTCGTACACAAATTACTGCCTAAGGAACAGTTTGTGTACTCACTCCCTTTGTTTCGTACATAAATTGTTCCAAAAAAACTTCTCCGTGTACGAAATCGTACACAAATTAATGTTTTAAACCGATTTGTGTACTCATTTACCGGATATGTAAACAGATCACGTTTTAATTTTATCAGAAATATACATTTTTGTAAATATTTTCTATTCAACGCTTTTCGACTCCTTTCGCGTTTTTTATTCTGCTTTCACTGCAGGCATTTCTTGATCAGTTCTTTTATTGCAGACGCAAAAGTTTTGCTATACCAAAAAACTGCTGAAATCCTCTCGATTTCAACAGTTTTCTTTGTCTTATCTGATACACGTTATACATGGTGCGCGCTCGGCATGTTCAGCGCGTTCGTATCGATCCGCTGCCATGCTCGTCCGCTTCACCGTTCCGCGGCCGCGTGTTTCAGTTTGTGCATTCGGTATTTGCGGTACGGCGCGAACAAAAATCCAAGTCCGCGGTTATAGACTTTGAAACCCCAAACACTGTAAAAGGCATCCTTCATTTCCGCTTTGCGCGTATGGCTGCGTACCTGTCCGCCCCACTGCACGATCTGTCCCTCGCGGATCGCGGCGATCAGATCGTTGTTGCAGGTGATCTCGCGGTCAAAGAGCGTATAGGCCATCCCTACATAGGCTTCGTTATGCGCATCCGAACCGCCGGTGCAGGGTTTGCCGAGCTTGCTCGCAAGCGCGCTGGCCAGGCGGTTGGATTCTTCCCTTTCGCAGGTGTTGAAGCCCTCGATAAAATCCACCTGTTGCAGGATCTCCGGCTTGCTTTTAATCTTTTTGAAAAACATGGCGCTGGAACTTCGCTGTCCGAACGGATGAGCCGGTCCCAAAACTCCGCCGAACCGGTGTACCAGATAGATCAGCTTTTCCACCGACATACCGCGGATCTGCAAGATCCGCAACCGGATGTGATCCGGCATGATGACGATAAAATGTCCGGCGTCCTTGGTATCATACTCGATCCCGGCCAGAACGCAAAAGTCTTTTTTTGTCTCTTGCGCCGCATCGCCATGCGTTTCTTTTTTGAAGGTCTGTGTATCGCTTCTCAGCAGGCTTTCCTTGTGCAGGGTTTTTTCGATCTGTTCCTCCAGATATTCGATATTCCAAAATGACTTGCCGTGCTTGCGCATCCACTTGTGATATCCTTTATAAGAATCGTGGTCGGTGATCAGCATTCCATCGAATCCTTGAGCTGAAAGCAGCTCGATATATCTTTCCACGCTGACACTCGCGTCGATGGAGCCCGCTTTGGTGTGACAGTGCATATCAAATTTCATCATATTTCTATATTACCACATCCTCACAAAAGCGGCTCAGTTTTTTTGTGATTTCCTGCAATTTTTTTGGTGACGAATTTGTGACGACTTTTAGCATCTTGGGCTACAGTTCCTGTTTCGGAAACGGCGGCCAGCCCATCGGCTGCTTGCCAAGCACATGGAAATGCAGATGCTTAACCGTCTGGAACGCATCATCGCCGTTGTTGCTGACAACGCGGTAACCGTTTTCCAGTCCAAGATCACGCGCGATGTCCTTGATCTTGCACATCAGATAGCCCAGCAGCTCCTGATCCTCGTCCGTGGTCGCGTCCAGCGACGCGATGTGCTTTTTGGGGATCACCAGGACATGCACCGGTGCTTGCGGATCCAGGTCGTGGAACGCGATGATCTTGTCATCTTCGTATGCAATATTGGATGGAATTTCATGGTTTGCAATCATGCAGAATACACAGTCGCTCATGGTAAAATTTCTCCTTTCACTCCGTCTTGATATAATTCCAAAAGTTTAACTTTTTTGAAACAGTTTAAGTCTTCGGCGCTTCCGTAAGCGTAAACCTTGACATAATTCTCGGTATAACCGCAGAGGAGACCTTCGTCATCCGCAGCTTCTTCAAACAGCACGGTCCGCACCTCGCCGATACTTTCGCCCAGGAAAATCCGCGCGGCACGCTCCCCGGCTGCGATGAGCGCAGTCACGCGTTCATTTTTGATCTCTCCCGACACCTGATTATTCATCTTACAGGCAGCCGTTCCCTCCCGTTTGGAGTATTTAAAGGCGTGAACCTTGAGAAATCCCGCTTCCTCCACGATACGCAAGCTGTCCGCAAAGTCCGCGTCGGTCTCGCCCGGAAATCCGCAGATGATGTCGGTCGTAATGCCGTAATGCGGATCATGCGCCTTGAGTACCCGCACGATATCCAGATATTCTTCCCGCGTGTAGCGGCGGTTCATCGCCTGCAGGACTGCGTCGCTGCCGCTCTGGATCGAAAGATGCAGATGCGGGCAGAGCTTCGGATAAGCCAGCAGGTGTTTGACGTAATCGGCGTTGACCACGGTCGGCTCCAGCGAACTTAATCGGATGCGGAAGTCTCCGTCCAGCGCGTTCAGTCTGCGGATGATGATCTCAATGCCGCGCATGCCGGCAGCCCGTTCTTCCTCCGAAAGCGGGTATGAGAAATTTTCCTCCGTGCCGTAGAGCGCCGTATTGATGCCGGTCAGCACCAGCTCCTTGAACCCGTGTGAAAGGAGCGTGTGAGCTTCCTGTACGATCTCCTGCGGATCACGGCTGCGCACCTGTCCGCGCGCAAAGGGGATCAGACAATAGGAGCAGAAGCGGTCGCAGCCCTCCTGTATCTTGATGTAGGCTCTGGTTCGGGAATCCATGGACGTGATGATGCCTTTGTCATGATAGGATGTCAGCGCGTCGTACTCCAGGATATGAGTCTGCTTGCTGTGGTCTTGCAGATACTCGCCGACGTACTGCACCAGATGGTTCTTTTCGCCGGTCCCGGCAACGATATCCACCTCGGGCAGCGCCGCGACTTCCTCCGGTTGGACCTGCGCGTAGCAGCCGGTCACGGCGATCACGGCCTGCGGGCATTGTTTTTTCATGCGGCGGATATACTGCCGCGATTTGCGATCCGCGAGGTTCGTCACCGTGCAGGTGTTGATGATGTAAACGTCTGCCGGGTCTTCTTCGCCAGTGATCTCGTATCCGGCGCTGCGAAACTGTTCTTTCATCGCTTCGGTTTCGTATTGGTTGACCTTGCAGCCTAATGTATGAAATGCAGCCTTCATCGGGCCCTCCCTCTTACTTGTTTGCGGGTGCAGCTTGTTCCGCAACAATTTATTTTACCACAAAATCCGACGCGTTGAAAGAGCCGGGGCTTCTTTTTTTTATGCCTGCCGCATAAATTTAGAAAGCATGGCCGCCGCTGCCCGCAGGTTTCGCCACTGCGGTTCGGAGCGGAATAGTCCACGGCAGCGGCGGCGGAATGGAGAGGTCTATGAAAAAAAACAAATTAGATTATCTTCTGCTGGTCTTTTTAGCTTTGCTGATGGCTGCGGGAGTTTTTTCTTATGTGCAGGTCTGCCGGAGCGCGGCGGCTGCCTTATCGTCGTCCGCGCCGGTGTCCGCGGCGCAGTCTGCCGCGGTCCCGACAGACAGCCGGGAGTCGCTCGGCATCCCGATCCTCATGTACCACGGCATTACCGAAAGCAGCGCGAAAGAAAATGACTATTTCATCTTGGTCGATCGCCTGGAAAGTGATCTGAAATGGCTGCGCAGCAACGGCTATACCTCGATCCTGCCGTCGCAGCTGATCGCTTACGCGGTGAACGGCGCCAAGCTTCCCGCGAAGCCGGTGATCCTGAGCTTTGATGACGGTTACTGCAACAATTATACCTATGCGTTTCCCTTGCTGCAGAAATACCAAGCCAAGGCTGTGATCGCGCTGATCGGCGCGGACTCGGAGCGCAGTTCCGACGATATCTACCGTGTACCTGCCGCCTGCACCCTTTCCTGGGGTGAAGCCGCGCTGATGAGCAAGTCCGGTCTCGTGGAATTCGCCAGCCACACTTACGACCTGCATCACATTGAGAACGGCCGCAAGGGCGCGGACCGCAAAAAAGGGGAATCCCTTGAGGACTACACGCGCGTCCTGACCGAAGACCTGCAAAAAAATCAAGCGGCGATCGAGGCGGCGATCGGCAAAGCGCCGCAGGTATTTGCCTGGCCTTATGGGGCCTACCCCGCGGACCGGAGCGCCGATCCGATCCTCAAAGACATCGGGATCGCGGCCACGTTCACCTCCTATCAGCGGATTTCGGAAGTCCGACGCGGCGACGCGGATTCGCTTTACGGGCTCGGCCGTTACCTGCGGACTCCCTCGTTTCGCATCGAAACGATCGCCGAAGACGCGGGTGCATTTTCAGAATTTGAAAACTCCTGAAAGTTTTCTCTTTTATTTTCTGCTTTTTTCTGTTAAAATATGAAATGAGGCATCGATCCATATGATCCTGTTTCGTATCAGAGACAAGTGAGGGGGATATCAGCATGAAAATGAATCCAAAAAAACAAGGAAAAAATAGACCGGCAAAAAATCGCGATGCGGTGGAAGTCAGCGTCACGGTTGACGTTTCTAAAATTGTAAGGAACGCAGCGATCGCCGGTGTCTTTATCGTCGGTATTGTTTTCGGATGCAGCACCTACCGCAAGATGCTGGAATGGCAGAAAGATGACAAGTAGGGAGGCTCGTGTATGAAACTGCAAGAATCCGGTGAAATGTATTTAGAGACGATTTATATTCTGTCGAAAGAGATGTCTGCTGTCCGCTCGATCGACGTCGGGGAATATATGGGTTTCAGTAAACCAAGCGTCAGCAGAGCCGTCGGTCTGTTAAAAGAAAACGGCTACATCACCGTGGATGACGGCGGGCATCTGCATCTGACCGACAGCGGCCGCGAAATTGCAGCGAAAATCTACGAGCGGCATACCGTGCTCTCCGCAGTCCTAACGCACATCGGCGTGGACGCCAAGGTTGCGGCGGAAGACGCCTGCAAGATTGAGCACGATATCAGTGATGAAACCTTTGCCGCCATTAAGCGTTATGTCAAGGCGCATCGGGATGAAAAAGAAGGCGCAGAGACCGAATTCCGATAAATAGCTGCCTGTCCGTTTTCATCGAGGCACACTCGCAGAATGCCTGCTCTTTGATCGATCAAAGAGCAGGCATTCTGCACATTCTTTTCTGTTTTTGCGGACACTTGTCACACTTGTCGGTTTTCACCGTCTTGATCGCCAGATTCTAACTTGGCATCGGTGTATGAAAATCTGAAATGATTTTTTTAATTTCCTCGATTTCTTCTTCTGATATTTTCTTAACCGATATAAAGGCTGAAAGAAAAGCCGGTAAGGATCCCCCAAATGTTTTTTCTACAAACTTTTCGCTCTTGAGTCCATAAAATTCTTCTCTGGATACCAGTACGGATATACGACCCTGTTCAACCGAAAAAACATTCTTATTACAAAACTTTTTTAAAACGGTATAGGTCGTTGTCCGCTTCCATCCCAGCTCACGTGCACATATCTCGACCAGCTCCGCTGTTTGCATCGGTGCCGCTTTCCATACGATATCGGCGAACTTCGCCTCAACATCTCCTAAATTTGTATCAACCTCTGTTTGTCTTTTTTCCTGCTTCATTCTGTCTATCTCCTGTCATAATTCTAGTCTATCTCTTGTAGACATTTTGTCAAGCTCATTTTTTTCAAAATCGATTCATCGCTAAGACCTTGTCGGTAAAGCCGCTCTCTGTCCTTCTGCTTCTCATGGATTCCTTTTTTCGTAATCGTTATGCTCCAAGCGATAGAGCACGGCACGCTACAACTCATATGCGTACATGATCATGGCCAGTGCCGCCATGCCGGCTGTCTCGGTACGCAAAATGATCCTGCCGAGACTGACGATCTGCGCAGGCTGCGGCAGCGTGCGCAGTTTTACGATCTCTTCTTCCGCAAAACCGCCCTCTGGACCGATGATTACCGCGATTTTGCGCGGTATTTTACCGTCTTTCTGTTCGGCGTCCCGCAGGCAATCTTTGATCGTCCGATCCTCTTCATTTTCGTAAGGGCAAATGACCAGATCATAGTCCGCGAGTTTTTGCAGCATAGCGGTAAAATCGAGCGGCTTTGCGACCTGCGGGATCATGCCGCGTTTACATTGTTTGACCGCTTCATCGGCGATCTTTTGCCAACGAGCCAGCTTCTTGCCGAAATGATCCGTTTCGATGACCACTGTCCGCGCCGTGAAAACCGGAACGATGCGGTCGATTCCCAGTTCTACGGTTTTTTGGATCACCGTTTCCATTTTTGCCGCTTTCGGCACGCCCTGAAACAAAGTCACGCGCGTTTGCGGCTCCGTCGCGTCTTTCTGTCGATCTACGATGCGCAAAGTCACGCAGGTATCCCCGATCTCTTCGATTTCTGTTTCATATTCCCAGCCGCTGCCGTCCGCGATCGTGACCGCATCGCCGACCCTGGCGCGAAGCACGCGGGTCAGATGCTTGATATCCTGCAGATCTTCCAGATAAATCCGACTGCTCGTGACCGCTTCTTCATCCACAAAAAATTTTCTCATCGCACTTTTCCTTATTGTTTTCGTTTTTCTTTTTCTTCATTCGAATCGATTCCTGCGATTCTTTTTTCGCGCCGTCATGCACAGCCTGCATGCCGCATACTTTTCATCTTTTGGCGACGATCGCACACCACATGCCATCTTCCTTAACTTCCAAAATAGCAAAGCCAAGCGCACGCATCGCATCGACAACTTCTGTCATTTTTTCCGTCAAAATCCCGGAAGAAATATAGCGTCCGCCCGGCAGCAGGTGTCTCGCGACATCTTGGCTCAGCATCACGACCAGATCCGCCATCAGATTGGCCACGATCAAATCCGCCTGAAAATCGATTCCTTTCGTCAGATCTCCGTACTGCGCGGACGCGATCTGTTGTACCTTGTTCCGCGCGATGTTTTCGCGTGCGATCGCAACCGCGTCTGGATCGATCTCAACGCCGAGCACTTCCGACGCTCCCAGCAGTGCCCCCGCGATCGAAAGGATTCCGGATCCGCAGCCGACATCCAGCACCCTTTCTCCCGGCTTCAGGTATTCTTCCATCAGTCGGATACAGAGCGAGGTGGTTTCATGCGCACCCGTTCCGAATGCCATGCCGGGGTCGATCTCGATGACCTTTTCGCCGTCTCTTGCCTCATAAGGTTCCCAGGTTGGTTTGACAACGATGCTCTTGCTGACCTTGGTCGGCTTGAAATAGGCTTTCCAGTTATCTTTCCATTCGCTGTCATCTTCACAGCGAATTTCGGTTTTGAGGGTGCCAAGGTCAATCCCATACCCAAACGCTCCGTCCGCCGCCTGTTTTTTCAGTTCCAGCATCGCCGCGCGAACCTGCTGCGCCTTGGCCTGTCCTTCTTCGTCATCGTTCAGATAGATCGTGACCTTCGGCGTTTCGTTCTTGAGTTCTAGCACACTGTCATCGATATAGTCCCACTCATAACCTTTCTCTTTTTTGAGCAGATCGTCGATGTCCGCCGGATCTTCCACCACAGCATCCGTGATATCCAGATTCATCAGCGCCGACAGGATCAATTCGATCCCGGCACGCTGCGTTTCAATGCCGATTTCTAAATATTTCATATGAATTCCTCTTTTTTCCCAATCATTTCTTCCTGCGCATCCGACCTGCCGCGCTTCTTCCATCGCTTACGCTTGTCAATCAGCGGGCTAGGGCTTCAAGTTGCTGTGCAAGGACATTATACCACAGGGGGTTCGGAAAGCGCAAGGTAGATAGAATTTGCTTTTTTTCTGTTACTTATCCACTTTTTTGGCAGGCAGCCGCCCACTTCGCCGTTTGGCGACTCTCTGTTTCGTGCTGTTTCGAACTTTTTTGATAAATTTCGACATTCTTCGGCTTTTTTCGAATGCAGATCAAAGGCTCCAAGCAAACGCAAGTCGATAAGCCTATGGT
This sequence comes from Firmicutes bacterium UBA6418, assembly GCA_002439735.1. GTDB lineage: Bacteria > Bacillota > Clostridia > Peptostreptococcales > Anaerovoracaceae > CAG-238. The sequence continues at coordinate 34,063 of DJPG01000032.1, forward strand.
AGAATTTAGATAACTTTTCCTCTTTTTTTATTTTTTTGTAAATTTTTAGGTTTTATTTGCGGATAAGTAATTGAAAAAGCAATATTTTTATCTACTTTACCCATTTTGCAGTGTGAACTTACCCTGCATGCGGCTTTCATGAAAAAAGTTTCTGTCAAAGTGTCCCAAAATGTGGTAGAATGAAAATGAGTGTCAAGTCTCGCTTGTATCATCGACAAGTTTCGCTCAGCAAAGACAAGACAGGAGGCACAGTGCCATGAAAAAGAACAGAACCTATTTTACCACCGGCGAATTCGCTAAGCTGTTCGGTGTCAAAAAGCAGACATTGTTTTACTATGATCAGTGTGGCATCTTCAAGCCGGATTTGATCGGCGAAAACGGCTACCGTTATTACTCCTACGCACAGCCGGAGACCTTTGCCATCCTCGTCATGCTGCGGGAACTGGGCGTGAGTATTCGGGAAATCAAGGAACACATGGATCACCGGTCACCGGAAGCGCTGATCGCTCTGTTAGAATCCAAAAAAGCCACAATCGACGAACGTATTGCAGCCTTGAACTGGGCGAAGGGCTATATTGACAAAAAAATTCAGGAAACAGAAGAAGGGCTTCATGCTCCGGTTGGAAAGATCATCGTCGAAGAAGCGCCGGACGAATATTTCATCACCACGGCATACAAGGGTGCGGATGATGAGCGAGCGGTCGCAGAGGCCTTAGGAAAACATTTTGCTTTCTGCCAGTCTCTGGGGCTTTACAGTGCCTATCCGATCGGCGCGACGATCCCCCGTGATTCCGTCACCGAAGACGGCTATCAGTACTCGGAGTTCTATACCTATGTTCATCCGTCGGAGCTTGCTGAAGTTGACAGCAAGCAGGTAACACTAAGTAGTGGTGGCACCTTTCTGGTGCTTTATGACGCGCACGGCTACGAAAATATCCACGCGAACTGTCTCAGACTACTCGCTTATGCCCAAGCGCACGATCTGAAGCTTGATAACTGTTTCTATGAGGATGTCATCCTTGACGACCTTTCCACCGAAGGCTACGACAAATATCTGGTCAAGCTTTCCATCGGCATTCTTCCGCAAAATGCGGCAACGCATACCGTAAAAAGGGACGTCGAAGCTGGATCGTAAAAAAACACCTTGTGAAGCGTCGCTCATAAAGGCGCGGCATGTGTGCATAGAAATCTGTATTTCGTTATGCCCCCTCTTCTCCTTTTTCTTTCGGCGCGTCACTGCCGCCAATGGTACGCAGTGTCCAGTCTTGGATGGCCACGACCGGGATGTGGATCAGCGCCAAAAGATCCACACCGCGCGAGAGCAGCCAGCAGAAAATCTTCCAGGTGCCTTCAACGACAAAATCATAGATCATGACGACCGGCTTCGTCGAGAAGCCAATTGCGCACAGCGATGCCAGCCCAAAGATCAGACCGTAATAGACTACCCAACTGTTGACCGGGATAATGCCCAGTCCAATGCCGTTAAATTTGATCACATAGCGGATGATCAGATGAAAGATGTAGATCGGCATCGTGTTCATACCAACATAAGACACATAGTTCCGTTTGCTCGGCAGGATGTTCAGCATCAGGATGATCCAGCCCCATGCCAGGAACAGGATCAGCACTCTGCCGATGATATCCCAGTACCAGGTGATTCCCAGTTCACATGCCGGATTCTTCAAAAGATAGAACCCGACCGGCAGTTGCGGCACGCAGAATGCCAGCAGACAGGAGATCCCCACCAGCACGCCGCCGAGCGCCCAGCAATGCCACTTTTTGAGACACTGCAGCTTTTTGATCTGGTCGCTCGTGCAGTAAAAGGCCATCACAAAGAACGGGAAATAGGACACCATCCGTCCGAGACCGAAACGATCCGAGAAGAACGGCACCTGCCCGGCCAAAAGATAAATGACAATGCTCAATTCCAGTATGTACGGGATCTTCATCCACTCCTTAGTAAAGTAGCGGTAGAAGAACAGTGCCCACAGATACCACAGCGCAAACGGTGGGATATCCCAGTGCAGAATCGCATTGCCGAAGAAATACTGCCGGACAAAATAGAAGAACGGAATGCCCAAAAGGTACGGCCACATAAAAGTATGGAACGAAGTCTCTTTGGAACGTTCCGGTTTCTTCGAAAAATAGCCGGACAGGAACACAAAAGCCTGCATCACAAAGACATTGATCGTAATGTATACCACGCCACCCAGCGAGGCCTGACTGAAATGACCCGCAACTCTCGTAAAATGAGAGATCGGGATTGACCACATCAGAAGTCCCCGGAACGTGTCGAACATATAGTCACGCTGCTTGATCGCTGCGCCGGTCTTTATCGTTTCATCCATAAATGTTATCCCCTCGTATTTTTATCACGCTTCGTCCTTTGCCCAGCCTCTGACACAGCCGACGGCCTTTTTCCAGCCGGCCAGCAGCTTGATCCGTTCGGTGTCCTCCATGTGCGGCGTAAAGATGCGTTCCACCTGCCAGTTTTCGAGTACATCTTCCTTGCTCTTCCAGTAGCCGGTCGCAAGACCCGCCAGGTAAGCCGCTCCCAACGAGGTCGTCTCGATGCACTGCGGACGCTTGACTTCACAGTTCAGCACATCCGCCTGAAACTGCATCAGAAAATTATTCGCCGACGCGCCGCCGTCCACCTTGAGCACTGCCAGACGACCTCCCAGATCCTCGGTCATCGCATCAATCAGATCCTTGGTCTGATAAGCCATTGATTCCAAGGTCGCGCGCACCAGATGGTTCTTATTCGCACCGCGTGTAATACCTAGCACCGCGCCGCGCGCATACGGATCCCAATACGGCGCGCCCAGGCCGACAAAGGCCGGAACCACATAGACGCCGTTGGCATCCGGTACAGAAGCCGCCATTACTTCGGACTGTGGTGAGTTTTCGAGCAGATCCAGTTCATCGCGCAGCCATTGCACCGCCGCGCCGGCCACAAAGATCGAGCCTTCCAACGCGTAGTTGACTTTGCCGTCCAGTCCCCAGGCGATGGTCGTGACCAGTCCGTTATGGGAAAAGATCGGTTTTTCGCCGGTATTCATCAAAAGGAAACAGCCGGTTCCGTAAGTATTCTTGCATTCGCCCTCCCGGAAGCAGGTCTGTCCGAACAATGCCGCCTGCTGATCGCCTGCAGCGCCACAGATCGGAATCTGACCGCCAAACAGATTCTCGCCGGACATCCCGTAGAGGCAGCTGGACGGTTTCGGCTCCGGTAGCATACATTTCGGAATATGCAAGAGCTCCAGGATCTCGTCATCCCATTCCAGCGTGTTGATATTGAACATCATCGTGCGCGAGGCATTAGAATAATCCGTTACATGTACCCTGCCGTCGGTCAGCTTCCAGATCAGCCATGTTTCGATCGTACCGAACAGCAGCCTGCCGGCTTCCGCTTTTTCACGGGCGCCCGGCACGTTCTCAAGGATCCAACGTAGCTTGGTGCCGCTGAAGTAGGCATCAATCAGAAGCCCGGTCTTTTCGCGGATCCGATCGCCGTATCCGGCTGTTTTCAGTTCATCACAGTATTCTGCGGTTCGGCGGCACTGCCAGACGATTGCGTGACAGATCGGAATCCCGGTCTCCTTGTCCCAGACGACGGTTGTCTCACGCTGATTGGTAATACCGATGGCTTCGATATTTTCATACGTGCCGTTGATCTTGAGCAGCGCTTCCTGCGCCACGCCCATCTGTGTGGACCAGATCTCCATCGCGTCGTGTTCGACCCAGCCCGCTTTCGGATAGATCTGTGTGAACTCTTTCTGTGCGACGCTGACCATATTTCCCCTGCGGTCGTACAAAATGCAGCGGGAACTGGTGGTGCCCTGATCCAGTGCCATAATGTATTTTTCCATATGTCTCCTCCTTGCCGTTTATGCGTGAGCCTGCCGCGAAACCGCGGCAGGCTATCCACCCCGCGCCCGCATGTTTATACAAACAATGCCATGATCTGGTTGGAAATATTCATGCCCTTGACCGTCAGGCGGATGCCGTCTTCATCTTCCTCTGCGTAGCCCTCGCGGACAAATCGCAGGAATTCTTCATAAGCATTGCGGTAGATGTCCCAGATATCCTTGCCGAAACGTTCCCGAAACGCCCTGCGGCTGACGCCGGCATTCTTGCGCAGACCGGTAAACAGATACTCCGCCACGTTGTCTCGATAGGTGTTTTTGACAAAGGAATCGACCGCCAGACTGCCGAGCGCGTTGGACGTTCCCAGATACATGCCTTTTCCCTCGCGGTCACGCTCGATGGCGCTGATATAGCCAGCCGTATCGGCTACGTTCGAAAAACGCACATGTTCCAGAAATGAATGGGCGGACGGCCCGATGCCAAGATACTGACTCAGATCCCAGTAGCCCAGATTGTGCCGGCACGGATGCCGCTCGGTCGCGGTATTGGAAATTTCATATTGATGCAGTCCGGCTTCCTCAAGGAGCCGCAGCGCGCTTTCGTACATCAGGCGATCGGCTTCCGGCGCCGTTTCCGTCAATTCTCCCGCCTGCAGCGCTTTGTCAAACGGCGTTCCTTTCATAAACTCCAGACTGTACAGTGACAGATGTTTTGGTTTCAAGCTGATTGCCTTTTCGACGGTACGGATCCAGGACGTAAAGCTCTGTCCCGGAATGCCGAACATCAGATCGAGGCTGATATTGCGGATGCCAGCCTTTCGTGCCTTGTCAACGGACGCGACCGCCTCTTCCGGACTGTGTACCCGACCCAGTGTTTTCAGCACTTCCGGATCAAAGGACTGCACGCCGATGCTGAGCCGGTTCAACCCGCTTTTTTTGTATGCCATCAGCTTTTGCGTGTCCGCGCTGGCCGGATTGCATTCCATGCTGACCTCGGTTCGCGTCGTAATTTTGAAAAAAGCACCGATATGCTCCATGATTTGGGAAAATTCATCCGCAGTCAGCAGGGTCGGTGTGCCTCCGCCAAAATAGATGCTCGTCAGTTTTCGCTTTTCCTGACGCCGGTAATATGCACCCTGGATGTCGATCTCGCGGCAAAGCGCACGAACCAATCGTGCCTTTTTGTCTGCGTCCCAATCGTCTTCTGAATAAAAGTCACAATACGGACATTTTCTGATGCAGAATGGGACATGCACATAGATTCCTAGTTTTTCCATATACTTATCTTGTTCTACCTTTCTTACTTCTGTGATCGTTTCAACTTTTATGCTCGATTCTGCTTTTCTCTGTACTTTCGCGCTTCTCCTTCCGTCTTGGATCTCGGTTATTTGTTCTCATCATATTTGAGCACGGCGGTGAATGCCTCCTGCGGCACCTCGACGGTACCGAACTGACGCATCCGCTTCTTGCCTTCCTTCTGCTTCTCGAGCAGCTTGCGTTTCCGGGAAATATCGCCGCCGTAGCACTTGGCGATGACGTCCTTACGATAGGCCTTGACCGTTTCGCGCGCGATGACCTTCTGTCCGATCGCGGCCTGGATCGGGACCTCGAACTGGTGCATCGGAATGATCTCCTTGAGCTTTTCGCAGACGAAACGGCCGCGTGCGTAAGCCTCGGATTCGTGCACGATCATCGAGAACGCATCGACCAGCTCACGGTTGAGCATGATGTCGAGTTTCACAAGCTGCGACTTTTCATAACGGTCAAACTCATATTCCAGCGAGCCGTAGCCGCGCGTCTTGGATTTGAGCGCGTCGAAGAAATCATAGATGACCTCGTTGAGCGGCATATCGTAATGCAGCTGTACACGCGTCGGGGTGATGTATTCCATGTGCAGCATCGTGCCGCGCCGCTGTTGACACAGCTCCATAATACTGCCGACATATTCATTCGGGATCATGATCGTTGCCTTGACCATCGGTTCCTCGATATGATCGATCTCCTGCGGCGATGGCAGGTTGGAAGGATTTTGCAGCATCTCCACCGTGCCGTCCGTCCGGACAACCTTATAGATGACGCTCGGAGAGGTCGTGATGACGCCGAGGTCAAACTCGCGTTCCAGACGCTCCACGATGATCTCCATGTGCAGCAGACCGAGGAACCCGCAGCGGAAGCCGTAGCCCAGCGCCTGCGAGGTTTCCGGCTCGAACGTGAACGCCGCGTCGTTGACCTGCAGCTTCTCGAGGGCGTCCTTGACACTCTCGTATTTTTCACCCTCTGCCGGATAGATGCCGCAAAAGACCATGGACTGCACTTTTTTGTAGCCCGGCAGCGGCGTATCGGCAGGGTCGGCATCTAAGGTAACGGTATCGCCGACGCGGGCGTCCGCCACCTGCTTGATGGAAGCGCAGATATAGCCTACCTCGCCTGCCCGCAGGGCTTTGACCGGTTTGAGGTTCGGCGCGCAGACGCCGACCTCGGTGACCTCATATTTTTTGTTCGTCGCCATCATGCGGATCACGTCGCCTTTTTTGACCTGTCCATCCATGATGCGGGCGTAAATGATGACGCCCAGATAATTATCGTATTTGGAGTCAAAGATCAGCGCTTTCAGCTTGCCGTTCTCATCGCCGCAGGGTGCCGGAACAGCATCGATGATGCGTTCCAAAAGTTCCCCGACGCCCATACCGGTCTTGGCGGAGATCTCCGGCGCGTCCGATGCGTCCAGACCGATGATCTCTTCAATCTCTTCCTTGCATTCATCGGGTCTTGCGGAAGCCAGATCCATCTTGTTGAGCACCGGCAAAATCTCCAGATTTTCGTCCAACGCCAGATAAACATTGGCCAGCGTCTGTGCCTCCACGCCCTGTGTCGCGTCCACGACAAGCACCGCACCTTCACAGGCCGCAAGGGAGCGGGAAACCTCATAGGTGAAGTCCACATGACCCGGTGTATCGATGAGATTGTAGATGTATTCCTGCCCGTCTTTCGCCTTGTAGACCAGCCTCGTTGTCTGCAGCTTGATGGTGATGCCGCGCTCCCGTTCCAGATCCATGTTGTCCAGAAACTGTTCCTTCATGTCTCGGTCGGCGACCAGTCCGGTTTTTTCGATCAGACGATCCGCCAGCGTCGATTTGCCGTGATCGATGTGGGCAATAATACTGAAATTTCGGATATATTTTTGGTAGTCCATCTTGTCCTCACATATCTCATAGTTTTTTCATTTTTGTGATTTTCTGCTCTTTTATTGACAAATTCGCGAAAATGCACAAAAATCCATCTTTTATTTTAACCCAAGACAGACGGTAATTCAACTGCTTTTGCAGAAATTTGCAGAATTTCCTCCTGCAGCCGGTCGCTTCCCGCAGGCAGACCGCTCAGATCCGCGCAGCGCTTGTCCACTTCCAGCAGCGCCAGTGTCCCGATAAAGAACAACAGCGCGATCATCAGCAGTTCTCGAAACGTATGCATCTTCAATTTCCTCCTTTCAACGTGTCCGCGAGGATTTTCCCCACATATTCCGCCGTATTGCGGCAGTCCGCGATATCATTGCGATTATAGCCGATCTCCAGCAGCATATATTTGGAAGAAAGTCCCTGGTTGTAGCGATAGCCGCGCTCCAAAATTTTTCCGGTAAACCCGTTGTATTTCTTCTCTGCGGTCCGGTTCATCGCCCGGATAAATTTCAGATTGTCGCGATAGGTCTCCACGGCGTTGCTGACCACATAGGAATACTTCGCGCAGGTTTTGCCGCCGACCGAAACAGTCGCCGCCGGCGCCTCCGAAGCGATGGCGTCGCGATGCAGATCGATGACGCAAATAATGCTGGGATATTTTTTGAGCAGCTTTTCCGTGGTCTCATAGGAACGATTGTAGGACTGATTATACGACGGATCGTCGTGCAGGGTCTGGTCATGGACGACTCCGATCCCGTTCTCCTCCAGCGTCTGCGCCAGCACATCGCCCACATCACGCACCGTGTTCTTCTTGCCTTTTTTATGATAATTGCCGATGGTCGACGGCAGATAGGACTCCGTCGCGTGCGTGTGCACGATCAGCACCGCCGGATCCTCGCCGAACACGACCGGTTCCCGGTCTGTCGGATCCTCGGTCGTGATGATCTGTGTGACCTTGCCTCCTGCTGTTTCGCTTTGCTCATCTTTCCCGCCGTTTTCCGAACCGGTCAGCGTCATGCCGCCGTTATCTTGTTTGCCGGTGTCCCTATCCGTCTTTGTCTGCGTCTCACCGGAAAGCGTCTGCGCGTCCAACCTGAGATTCGGATAAGCCGATGAAAGGCAGTAGATGCCAAGCGCCGCCGCATCCAGCTTCACGCCGAACCGGAAGCCGTCCGGATTTTCTTTTCCCAAAGCCACACAAAAAAGAAAAGTACTGACCATATAAATTCCAAGCACCGCTTTCGCAAGACCACGTTTCATTCTCTCACCAACGCCTCTCCTTGTAAAATTTCTCTTAGGAATATATGCCGGGGTGCAGCGTGATATTTATGGCATTTGCGAGAATCTGCGAAAAACTTTGGATAATCTCGTCGATGTCCGTGGAGGTCACGATCATATCGAAGATCTCATCTGCCAGATACCGCTCGAGAAAATCCGCGCGCCCGGCCGCTGTGCTCGTCCGGCTTTCATCCGCGAGCAGGCTCTCGCTTTGCGTCCGCTGTGCTTCGCTCGTCGATCCGCTCTCCGCCTTACTTGCCCTGGCGGCGTCCATGATTAGCGTGCGGGCGTCGATAACCGTCGGCACCCCGATGGAAATAACCCGGCAGCCAAGCGTGGCTTCGCTGATCTCCCGTCGGCGGTTGCCCATCCCTGCACCCGGCGCGATCCCGGTGTCGCTGATCTGAATGGTCGTGCTGACTCTGCGGATGTCTTTGGCCGCCAGCGCGTCGATGACCAGCACCACGTCCGGCTTAACCAGTGAAACGACCTGCTCGATCAGGTCGGCGGTTTCCATACCCGTCACGCCTGTCACCGAGGGATTGAAGCCGCTGACGTTCGCCATCTCCCAGTCGCCGTCGCAGTCGAACATCTGAAACAGGTGGCGCGTGATCTTGACTCTGTCAACCGTGTGCGGTCCGAGACTGTCCGGTGTCACCTTTTCGTTGCCCAGACCGACCACCAATACCTTGAGAAAATAGTCAAACGGAATCAGCCGTTTCAGTTCCTCCGCGACCGCCCGCGCCGCACGCTCCCGGATGTTTTCTTTTTCTTCGAGGAGTTTCTGCACCTCGACCGTCACATACGTGCCGCGCGGCTTACCGAACGCCTTTTCACCCGCCTCGTCGAGGATCTTGATGCTGATTACGGAGATATCTTCGTCGAGCTGCATCTGTTTTTTGCTGTAACCGGTCGCTGTCTGCGCCGGCTGCTCGTCACCGTTTTTGCGCTTGGCCGCAAGTCGCGCTTCTTCTAAAAGTTCGTCCAGCTCGACCGCCAGATCGGTTCGGTAATTCATTTTTTTCCTCCTGTCTGTCCGTTTTTTGAATTTTCTTCGGTTTCCCTTGGAATTCTGCCCTTTATTTTGTATTTTCCCTTGCAATCCGCGCATTATTCGTATATAATTCAAATTGCGAATTTATGTCTTGTCCCGGCTGTTTCACACAGCTTCGGGGCGCATGAAAATTTTAATAAAGTGGGGTGAAAAACACATGGCAAACATTAAATCCGCAAAGAAAAGAATCCGGGTCATCGACAAGAAAACTGCAAGAAACAGAAGAATTAAGAATCATCTTAAGGCTGTTTTGAAGAACTTCGACGCTGCAATGGCAGAGGGCAACTTCGATGTCGCACAGGAGAAGTTAAGGCTTGCAGAGAAAAAACTGATGCAGGCTGCTGCAAAGGGAACCATCTCCAAGCATGCTGCTTCCAGAAAAGTTTCCAGACTGACCAAAAGATTCAACGCTGCAAAGGCAGCAAAATAAGTCTCACCCGTCCCCACCCGTGCATAAGTTAAATGCACAGCATGAGCAAAAACGGCCTGTGGATGTGTCTCCCGCAGGTCTCGTGAATCAAAGCCCTTGAAAGCACTTTTCAGGGGCTTCCTTTCAAAAACACCGAAATTTGTTTGTATCGCGTATGCTGCCCCCGCGCAGCACATGCGAAAATTATCCGAAAGCCGAAAGGAGATCAAAAGGGAATATCATGTTTTTCAATCGCAAAAAAGTCGACCCGACCATCGAGAAGGTTTGTGAAATCACCGGTTGGCGTGCAAAGAAAGCTGAAAAACAGATGGATGCGGCAAGGGATCTCGGACTTTCCTATCAGCGCTATCTGAAGCACGAAGCTTGGAATCTCAGTGATGAAGAAATTATCGCACTCGTCGAAAAAATCCGTAGGCAAAGAGAAGACAGAGAAAATGCGATTACCGCCGTCTGTGAAAAAACCGGATGGGGGCGGGAAGCCGCCGCCGAAGCACTCAACGCAGCCGCCGCATGCGGACTTACCCGAAAGCAGTATCTTAGCAAAGCCGCTTATGATCTGCCTTCGAAAGAACTGCCGGTTCTTGCCGAAACGCTCAAGACCGCTGAACTGCGGCGCAGTCAGCGGCAGCAGTTCTATCTGGATACGGTCTGCCGCAAAACCGGATGGGATGCCGCAAAAGCACAAGCCGAACTGAATCGTTTCCGTAGCTGCGGCGTTACTAATCTCAAATATGTTCAGAATTCACTCTGGGAACTTGCGGGTGCAGAGCTGGAATCCGCTGTGCAGGATATTCTTGCCTATAAGGATACCATCTCGGACAATAAGGAAAAGTACCGCGGCGAGATCATGGAAAAAACCGGCTGGACCCGCGGCAAGACCGAACTGGAGGTTCTCAAATGCAAAAATATCTGCGGCGCGTCTTATGAAGACTTTCTGGTCTTTAAGCTCTACGACTGCACGCCGGAGCAGCAGCGGCAGTACGTCACGCTGGACATGTTCATCCGCATGCGTCTGACCTACAACGATCACCGCATCGCAAAGCAGTATTTTGACAACAAAGCAAAGTTCAATGAAACCTTTTCTTCCTATATCCACCGCAGCTGGTTCGTCAATACGGATCTTACCTTTGACGAATTTACGGCCAAAACCGCAGGCATCACCGATCTGTTGGTCAAGCCTCTGGCCGCAACCCAGGGAAAAGGCATCTACAAGCTGCATCTTTCGGATGATCCGGTGCAGCGGCGCGACGCGTACGACGCGCTGATGCAGGAGGATACTTCCATCATCGAAGAATACATTACGCAGCACGAAGCCGTCGCAGCGTTCTGCCCGACTTCCGTCAACACGCTGCGGATCACGACCTTGTATAAAGACGGCGAGTGTCATTTTCTTTATTCGGTTTTCCGCATGGGACAGGGCGCGGTCGTGGACAACTTCCACGCCGGCGGCATCGCGGCTTCTGTAGACCCTGCCACCGGCATCGTACTAACCGATGCCGCGGATCTTGCCGCGAACACATTCCCGCTGCACCCGACCAGCGGGCTGGTCATCAAAGGATTCCAAATCCCGCACTGGGATCAGATCCTTGACACCTGCCGCAAGATCGCGCCGATCGTCAAGGAAGTGCATCTGATCGGCTGGGACTTTGCGATCACCCCGGACGGCGTGGATCTCATTGAGGGCAATCCGGGCGCGTCCTACGTGGTCGCGCAGATTCCGAATGTCTCCATCCGCAAGGGTCTGCGCAGCAGCATGGTAGATCCGTACCTTGCCCTGCCGTACTGAGCACGCACGCTTTGGATCGGGCCTGTTGTCAAGCGACGCAGTTGTGTTTTTTGGAAATATTGGAGAATTTTACGCGATATCAAAAAAATACAAGCATGCCGCCTCGGCGGCAGACACGCCTTGCCCGGCTGCAGCAAGGATTCCCGTGCTCTTACGAATCTTTGCAGCCGGAAAGGTTAGGGAACATCATGTCATTACACATCGGAGCCGAAAAAGGTCAGATCGCGGAATCCGTCCTGCTGCCCGGCGACCCGCTGCGCGCAAAATTCATCGCAGAAACTTTTTTAGAAAACCCTGTGCAGTACAGCACGATCCGCAACATGTACGGCTTTACCGGCACCTATAAAGGCGTACCGGTTTCCGTACAGGGCACCGGCATGGGCATGCCGTCCATGGGCATCTACTCCTGGGAACTGATCACGCAGTACGGCGTGCAGAACCTGATCCGTATCGGCACCGCCGGCGCTTTCACCGACGAACTCGCGCTCGGCGACGTCTTCGTTGCGCTCGCCGCCTCTACGGATTCCAACTATCAGCACGCCTTCGACCTGCCCGGACAGTTCAGCCCGTCCGCAAGCTGGAGGCTGCTGACCAAAGCGCTCACGGCAAGCGAGGAAACCGGCATTCCGTTCAAAGCCGGTAATGTTGTCACCTGCGATGTCTTCTACGAGTTCGGCGACTGGTGGAAAAAGTGGGCCCAGATGGGCGTGCAGGCTGTCGAAATGGAAACTGCCGCGCTCTATATGAACGCCGCCTACAACCGCGTCAACGCGCTGTCGATGATCTCCATCAGCGATAACTTCGTGACCGGCGCCAAGAGCACCGTCGAAGAACGTCAGAATTCTTTTACCAATATGATGAAACTGGCACTGGAAACCGCGGTAAGATAGTGTTATACTATAAAGGCTACATTATAATCATGATCTAAGAGAGGAAGAGAACAATGATCGAGATTCAAAACAAACAAGTAACGGACTGGGTCGCAGAATGCGCCGCCATGACCAAACCGAAAGAGATCGTCTGGATCGACGGCAGCGAAGAGCAACTGGATGCGATCCGCGCGCTCGCAGTTGAAACCGGTGAGATGATCAAGCTCAACGACGAAAAACTCCCGGGCTGCTACTATTACCGCACCGACCCGAAGGACGTTGCCAGAGATGAAAAAAGAACCGTCATCTGCACAACCGAGGAAAAAGACGCCGGTCCGACCAATAACTGGGTGCAAAAGGACGAAATGTACGCCAAGATGCGGGAGCTATTCGACGGCTCCATGGAAGGCCGCACGATGTACGTGATTCCGTTTTCTATGGGCGTTGTCGGTAGCCCGTTTTCCAAGATTGGCATCGAGATCACAGACTCCATCTATGTCGTGCTTTCCATGAACATCATGACACGCATCGGAGACCCTGTCATCGCAGAACTCAACGAAGGCGCGGATTTCGTCAAATGCCTGCATTCCAAGGCAGAGGTCAACGCCGAAAAGAAATATATTGCACAGTTCCCGGAAGAAAACACTATCTGGAGCATCAACTCCGCTTACGGCGGCAATGTCCTGCTCGGCAAGAAATGCTTTGCTCTGCGCATCGGTTCCGTCTTAGGCAAGCGCGAAGGCTGGATGGCGGAGCACATGCTGATCCTGTGCGTCGAAGCGCCGAACGGCGAGAAGAAGTACATCGCCGCTGCTTTCCCGAGCGCGTGCGGCAAGACCAATCTGGCGATGCTGATCCCTCCGAAGCATCTGCAGGAACAGGGCTACAAGGTTTATACCATCGGAGACGATATTGCATGGCTGCGCGTCGGAGAAGACGGCAGACTCTATGCAGTCAATCCGGAAAACGGATTCTTCGGCGTTGCGCCGGGAACCAACTCCAAGACGAACAACAACGCGCTGATGACGACGAAAAAGAATACGATCTACACTAACGTCGCCAGAAACCTCGACGACAACACTGTATGGTGGGAAGGCCTGGATACCCCGGCTCCGACCAACGGACTCGACTGGCAGGGGCAGCCTTGGAACGGTCAGGAGGAACAGGCAAAAAAGGCCGCGGGTCAGGAATACGTCAAGGGTGCGCATCCAAATTCAAGATTCACCGCGCCGGCAGAGAACTGCCCGTCCATCGCACCGGAATTTTTCACCGGCGAGGGCGTGCCGATCAGCGCCATCATCTTCGGCGGCCGCCGCGCGAAATCTGAGCCGCTGATCTGCCAGTCCCGCGACTGGAACCACGGTGTATTTCTCGGCTCCAAGATGTCCTCCGAAACGACCGCTGCAGCCAACGGCGCAGTCGGCGTTGTCCGCTATGACCCGATGGCGATGCTGCCGTTCTGCGGTTATCACATGGCCGACTATTTCCAGCACTGGATTGACATGGGCAAGAAGATGGCCAACCCACCGAAGATCTTCAACGTCAACTGGTTCCGTACCGATGACGAAGGAAACTTCATCTGGCCTGGCTTCGGCGACAACCTGCGCGCCCTGCTGTGGGCACTCGACCGCTGTGAAGGCAAAGCCGATGCCGTTGAGACGCCGCTCGGCTACCTGCCGACCAAGGAAGCGCTCGACCTCACCGGTCTGGATCTGACCGACGAACAGCTTACCGAACTTCTGACGGTGGATCACGAGACCTGGAAGCAGGAACTCGAAGGCATCAAGACCTGGTACGCCAAGTTCGACCATATGCCGGAAGAACTGACCGACGCACTGGCAAGACTGGAACGTGAACTGTAGCTTGCGGATGGGCAAAAACGCACATAGCGAAAGCAAAGAGGCATAAAGAGAAACATAATAAAACGACTGTCTCGCGATCCTCGCACGATTCCGGGAGTGGCACACACTTCCGTGGATCGCACTGCAAGATCGGATGCAGTCGTTTTTTCTTGTGGATCTTCTGCAAATTTCTTGTGGATCTTCTGCACCCGCAGCACTTGCACAAGCGCACGCACTGTCTGCATAGGCTCTGCATGCGCAGCCGTGCTTGTGCGTGCCTCAGATCGCGTTTTTTTCAAAACAGCCCCAAACTCTTCGCCGCAAAGATCCAGGCAAACATCGTGAAGCAGGAAAACATGGATGAGAATACCACCGCGTCGCCCGCCAGCTCCGCGTCACTGTCCATCTGCTGCGCCATCGGAAATGAGGAAACCGCCGACGGGGAAGCGAAGATGGCGATCAGCGTCACCAGTTCGATATCGCGAAAGCCGAGCAGGATGCCTGTTGTCAGTCCGATTGCCGGAACCACCACCAGTCTGCCGATCACACAAATCGCAATGTCTTGTTTACGGTTCGCGATGCTCTGAAAGTCAAAGAATGCGCCCAGTGTCAAAAGCGCCATCGGTGTCGCGACACCCGCCATGGAGGAAACAACGCCCTCCAAAACCTGTGGCAGATGCAGGTTCACCAGCACCGCAAGAATACCGGCCACCGCACCCAAAATCATCGGATTTGACGCGATCTGTTTCAGCACATGCCCCAAATTTGGTTTACTTCCGCGAAACACTTCGAGCGTCACCACCGCCAATACATTGTAAATCGGTATGATGACTGTGATCATCACCGACGGCAAAATCAGCTCGTCGCCGCCAAAGATGTTCGATACAATCGGAATTCCCATGATGACAAAATTGCTTCGGTAAATCGCTTGAATCATGGCGCCGCGCGTCTTTGGATCCTTGCGAATTTTCATCACAACGGCCACCGTCAGCGCATAAATAATCAGGACGGCCAGCACGCCGAAGAGCATCAGCTTCCCCTGCACTGCGCCGCGGATATCCTTTCCATATAAATTTGAAAACATCAGCACCGGAAAGAACACTGCAAATACGGTCTTGTTCATCTTTTTGACGTCATATTCATCGACCAGACCCCGATGCCGGATCAGCATGCCGACACCCATGATGATAAAGATCGGCAGTACGGCCTCCAGCGCGATCACAAAATTGCTTAACATTCTACTCAGTCCCTCCTTGCTGCCAAACGTGTCTTTTCTTATCATACACCTTTCGCGAGGAAGCGTAAAGCCTCTTTTAAACAAACTCGGCCGGATGAGGAGGAGTTCGTTCGTCCGGCCGAGGCTGTATAAATTAAGGATGCATGTATGTGGAATCAGTCAGAAATAAATTCTTCCTGCTTCTCTCTGATATTGTTCAAAATCTTTGCGGAGCTGATCCCGGAATTTCGGATGCGCGATGTTGATCAGCGCTTCCGCTCTCTGGCTGATGGATTTGCCGAACAGATCCGCGATGCCGTATTCCGTTACAACGTAGTGGACTTCATTTCGTGTCGTCGTGACCGGCGTTCCCGGCTTCAGTCCGGCGACAATCCGGGAAATCGTGTCGTTCTTGGCAGTGGAAGGAAGCGCGATGATTGGTTTGCCGTTTTGGGACTGCTCCGCGCCGCGCAGGAAGTCCTGCTGTCCGCCTACACCGGAAAACATCTTGCTGCCGACAGAGTCCGCGACAACCTGTCCCATCAGATCGACCTCGATCGCGGAATTGATCGCGACCACGTTGTCGTTCTGCGCAATGACACCGACATTGTTCGTATAATCGACCGGCATCAGCTGGATCATCGGATTGTTGTCCACAAATTCATACAGGTCCTTGGTCCCCTGCACAAACGTTGCCACGATTTTCCCTTTGTCGATCTGCTTGGCCTGCCCGTTTACCACGCCTTTTTTAACCAGCGGGATCAAATTATCCGAGAAGACCTCCGTGTGAATGCCCAAATCTTTTTTGTGCTCCAGGAACTTCAGGATCGCGTTCGGAACCTTTCCCTGTCCCATCTGCAGGCAAGCGCCGTCGTCGATCAGGGTCGAGATGTGATAACCGATTCTTTCAGACACCGGATCATCGCTGGTGATGAACGGCAGCTCATAAATATCTTCATCGTGCTCTACGAAATAGTCGATATCGGTAACCTTGATCTTGGTTTCCCCGCAAAGATGCGGCATGTTTTTGTTGACCTGCGCGATGGTGATCCGCGCCAGCTTCACGATCTCGGCAGTCTGATCACAGGAGGTTCCCATGTTTACATAGCCGTCTTCGTCCGGCGGCGTAACCTGGATCAGCCCGACATCGACCGGAACCGCTTTTTGCCGCATAGCGACCGGCTGCGCGTAAAAATGGATCGGAATCGTTTCGCCTCTTCCTTCCTGCAGGCATTTCCGATTGTTCGCCCCGTAAAAGAAGGAATGAATCACGAAATGTCCGTGACATTCTTCCGATGCGTAAGGCGCGTCACCGATATTCAAACCCTGCAGAATCCCCACGTTGTGGAACTGCTCCCGCATCTCCACCAGTTTATAAGTCAAAAATTTCGGTTCGGCGGCGGCATGCGACGGCATGACCATCTCTCCGTCCTGAATTTGGCTGAGTGCTTCTTCTGCAGAGACAAGTCTTTTTTGGTAATATTCTTTCCAGTTCATGTATCAAGTGTCCTTTCTTAATGTCATAAATCTTATATTCAAGAATCGTGCCAAAATGCCCGTTCTGCCGCAGCCCTTGATTTTTCAAGCTTTTGGGCTTTTATGGCAAAACAAAAACCGCATTCTTTTGATGCGGTTTTCGCTTCGGATGCTTTTGTGCATCGTTATTTCTTTTATTCGTTTACATTTCCGATATGGATCTTCGGATTGCTCTCCTGCGCGAGCTCTAAGACTTTTTGTGCGTCACGAAGACTGTAAACCAGTCGTTTGGACATGATATCCTTCATAAAATGCAGCGCGTACTTCGTAGCTTCCGGAGAAAGTTCTTTGTGGATTTCCTGAATTTCTTCCCATGCCCAGGTTTCCACATACTTATATACGATCGCGTCGTAGGTCACGACAATGCCTTCCTCTGTCACGGCTGTCTTTTTACGGAGCATCATCGCCGCAAGCATGACCAGTCCGATCATGCCGGCATAAATAGACGGCCGGATGATACCGAGCAGAAGGAAGAACAGACCCGCCGCAATCGCCGCGATCCGTGTTGACTTTTTGGTTTTTCTGGTGTCCGTAGAAATAAATTCTCTCATTTTCGCCCTGCCTTCTTCCTATCTCATTGAATTTTTATGCGCTTTTCGAAGCCTTCTTCGCTGCCGCAAGCTCCGCTTTTTTCTTTTCCTTTGCAGCTTTCAATTCTTCTCCGCGCAAGCCGTCGTATTCTTTGTACTTGATGCCCTTGCCGAGTGCAGTAATAACGACCGCCAGTACCGGATTGATCAGATTTACAAACGCAAACGGCATGAATGAGAAGTTATGCACACCAAGGGTCGCTGCCTGATAAGCCCCGCAGCCGTTCCAAGGGATCATTGGTGACCACAGGGTTGCACCGTCTTCCGTTGTTCTGGAAAGGAAGGATCTGGAGAGATCTCTCTTATCGAATTCGTCACGGAACATGCGAGACGGAACCATGATGGCCAGATACTGGTCTGTCAGGATCACATCGCAGATGATGCCGGTAATGATGGTTGCAGCAACCAGGCTGGCTGTGGATTTTACTCTCTTGACAATACCGCCCATGATAGCTTCGACAAATCTGCATTTTTCCATCATGCCGCCGTAAGCAAGCGCAAACATGATCAGCGAGATTGTCCATAACATAGAATCCAGGCCACCGCGGTTAAGGAGTTTGTCTGCATATTCGTTACCGGTTTCCGCAGAAAATCCTGCCTGCAGTCCGATCAGGACGTCCGGAAGAGACGCGCCCTGTGCAAAAATCGCGATCAAGCATGCGATCGCTGCTGCCAGCAGCAGCGATGGAATCGCCGGGATCCGCTTAACCGCCGCGAAAATAACGACCAGCACCGGGAGCATGATCCATGGCGACAGATAGAACTGATCCGCAATAGCGTCCATGATCCCCTGTGCCAACGTCGCGTCATAGCCGGAAGTATCGATAACCACGAAACCTACGATCAAGTAGAGTACGAACGAGATGCAGAAACTTGGAATGGTTGTGGTCATCATAGCGCCTACATGATCATACAGCGGGGTTTCTGCCGCGGCTGCCGCAACATTGGTGGAGTCGGACAACGGAGAAAGTTTATCGCCCGTATACGCGCCTGCGATAACCATGCCGGCTGCCAACGGAGCCGAAATTCCCAATCCCATCGCAACGCCCATGAGCGCTACGCCTACCGTACCGGACGCAGTCCAGGAAGAGCCGGTCGCCAAACCTACGATGGCCGTCAGGATCAGACCTAATGCAAGGAATACGCTCGGTGAGATAAATTTCAATCCATAATATACCATAGCTGGCATCGTTCCTGCCCATACCCAGGAACCGATCAGCATACCGACGCACAAGATGATCAATAAAGCTTCCACGGCGCTTTTTACACTGTCAAGCGCCCCTGTGATAATTGCGTCCCATTTGTAACCGCAGCATGCCGCTACAAAAGCAGTTACTACGCAGGCGAGTACCAACGGGATATGTGGATCCATTCCCCACATTACCGTTCCGACAATCATGAATATCATAATTGCCGCAACCGGGATCAATGCTTCCCAAACCTTTGGCATACGAGGTTGTTTTTTCTCTGTCATAATTTTCCTCCTAATAGTTTGTACATAATAAAGAGCATCTATCTCATCCTATTTTCACCGCGAGAAAAGCTGCAGGAAAACAGGGTGAAAACAAAATATCATTTCAGTAGTTCCGGGGCTTCTTCTTCGATCGCCGGCAGCATCTCCCGCAGCGCTTCTTCCAGCTTGTCCAGTCCGAAACGGATGTCCTCGGCGTTCATCACAGTAGACATACAGAACATTCCCCGTTCCGCATCAAAGACCCCTTTGGTCAGAAGGGCAAGGTAGAGCACCTTATTGAGTTCTTCGTGCGCAGCCGCCACATCGCGGTAATTTTTCACTTTCTGATCCGTAAAGAGGATATTATAAATGGATCCTGTGCCGCTGATCTGCATCGAAAGGCCCAGCTTTTCATATATTTTCAGAACGCCTTCTTTGAACATCGTCCCAAGACCGTTGATACAAGAAACCGCCTCCGCGTCATATGCCTTCATCGTGGCCAGACCGGCTGCCATCGTAATCGCATTGCCGTTAAACGTACCCGAATGGTACATCTTCTTTTCCCGCGGGTCGTACATCTGCATGATCTCCCGCTTGCCGCCAAAAGCGCCGACCGGGATCCCGCCGCCGATAATCTTGCCCAGCGTGGTAATGTCCGGCGTCACGCCATAATACTTCTGCGCGCCTCCTGTGGAAAGTCTCCCGGTCACAACTTCATCGAAGATCAAAACAATGTGATACTGCTCCGTGATTTCCCGCAAGAAACGCAGGTATGCCGGATCCGGCGTGATCTGCCCCGCAGACCCCATGATCGGTTCAATGATGATGCAGGCTGCTTCTTCATGATGCGCTACGATCATCTTCCGCGTACGTTCGATATCGTTGAACGGAACGACCAAGACATCCTTCAGTGCGTTTGCGGAAACGCCGCGGCTTTCCGGAATCACTTTGATCTGATCCAACGTGCCGGCTTTTTTGATATTCGGGTCTACACTGGCTTCAAATACATCGGTCGTCCCATGGTAACCGCCCTCGGTTTTGATGATCTTTGCCTTTCCGGTATAAGCTCTGGCGATCCGCAGCGCGTGCATATTCGCTTCCGTGCCGGAATTTGTGTAGCGAATCAGGTCGATGCTCGGAAAGCGCTCGGTCAGAAGCGCCGAAAGTTCGATCTGTTTTTCGAACGGCGCGGTATAGGCGCTGCCCTTTCCGATCTGCTCGCGAACGGCCTCCACCGTCTGCGCATGCGCATGACCATGGATCAGGGACGTATAATTGTTCTGAAAATCCAACAGCCGAAATCCATCCTCATCATACATATACGCGCCTTCTCCTCTTTGAATGAAATTCGGGAAAGGCAGGAAAAAGGTTGCCGTCCTCGTATCACCGCCGGGCAGATATTTGCAGGCTGCCTGATGGAGCCGCAGGGAATTCGGCCTTGCATCCGCATAAATCTTTTTGACAGTTTCAAAATATTGAAGTGTCTTTTCTTTCATCTTCTGCACATCTCTCTTTCTGTGAAAATCATTTTAACGTACTCATATTAAAGTACGCAATTCTTATGCCAAAGTCTTACGATCCGGCAAGCCTTGATTTTACAAGATCTTAAGAAAATGTGTTTTTCGTTTGAGTTGATTTCGATTTTTGTCCGCATTTTTTCAAGTCGATTTCGATTCATTTTCTGGATTAAAGCTCATACTTTTTCTTTTTCCGCATCAGCTGTGATTGTGTCATTTCTAAAGCTTCGGCAGCTTTATAGGTTGACGGATATTTTTTTAGTGCCGCTTGGATCAGGCTTTTTTCGAATGCTTCCACCTTTTTATTGAAACCGCACCTTTCTCCATGCACTGCATCGATGTTTCCGTCATATTCCCGGTTATACTCCCGCAGAACCGTTCCGCTGGTGATCATATCGCCGGTGGAATGGATCATCAGCCTTTGTACTGTATTTTCCAGTTCCCTCACATTACCCGGCCACTCATATTCCAGCAGACAGTGTTTTGCTTCTTCGGTCAATTGTTTCGGAATCCCATATTTTTGTCCGTATTTCTCGACAAAAGAATCCGCTAACGCGACAATATCCTCCGGTCTTTCCCGCAGCGGCGGAATATGAATGGTAAGTACCGCCAGACGATAATAGAGATCCTCACGGAACACATGCTCTCTTGCCATTTTTGCGATATCCCGATTCGTGGACGCCAAGATCCGAACATTCACTTCGACGGGTTTTTGTCCGCCGACCCGGTAAAATTCTCCTTCTTGGATCACGCGAAGCAGTTTTGCCTGCATCGCAAGCGGCATTTCCGCAACTTCATCCAAAAGCAAGATTCCCTGATCCGCGAGTTCAAAAAATCCCGCTTTTCCTTCCGTCTTTGCCCCCGTAAACGCGCCCCTTTCGTAGCCGAAAATTCAGATTCCATCAGTTCTTTCGGAATAGCAGCGCAG
>DJPG01000031.1:0-8683 GCA_002439735.1 Firmicutes bacterium UBA6418
CCGACATAATGTTGCACAGCCATCCGACGCTGTCAACGTCCGGATCTTCTCTGATGCTGTCGAAAATACTCGTTTCGATAAAATCCACCAAGCTTTCCGCTTCGTCTTTCGTAATTTCAATCATTTGTCACCCTCCATCATAAATTCTGCATCAAACCCGTTTCGGAAGATCTCGCTGACCAGGTCGTACAGGTACTGCGATTCGGATCGGCTTTCCGGCTTTACGGCATCCAGGATGCTCTCGATCCGCGCAAGGTATTTGCGGCGTGCCGGCTTTGACGGTGCCAGAACCGGTTTTGCAGATGTTTCTGCAGGTTCTTTGACTTCTTCTGCAGGCGTTTCTTTCGGCGGATCGTTCAGGTTGTAGACTTTTACCGGCGGCGCGTCCAGCTTGTGGTACATCGTTTCTCCGGCGCTGAACAAGCGCCTGCTAATGCGCTCTACTTTGCGGCTTGCTTGATTTTTCAGCACATAATGATTATCCGTAATTTCAATGACGATCCAAATTCCGCCCTTCCCATCGCCCATCGTGTCATACAGGCAAATTCCTCCCGGTTTTGAAATTTTTTTAATTCTTTCGTACATGCTGCTGTAGCTGACACCTGCTTCTTGTGCGATGTCCTTGATTGTTTTACCGTCTTCGCGCCTGCACATGATTTCATAGTCGGTCAAATTATATTTCTTCCCCATGTCGTTCCCTCCTAGATAAAACTGGTCTGTGGATCATACTCACCCGGATCTTTGGTCGTCAGCCGGTTTCCCTGCTGCCGAAGACGCTCCACACGGTCCGTCTGATCTAAATTTGCCATGTAGTCATCGTCGACCTCTTCCGGGGTCGGGATGAAATATTCCGGCGGCAGATCCAGACCGCTTATGCTGCATAGCTCCATGATCTGTCTTTTCTCGTAGATGATGTGGTTTCTGGTCAGGTTCATGTTCGTGCCGTCCGGCCAGAACGGATCCTGCCCGCCGTGGGTTTTTAAATGTTCGTGCGTCCGGAACTCGCGCTGCAGGTTTTCGCACATAGCCTTTAACTTATCTTGCTCGCTTTTATCCTTCATGACTTCTCCTTTTCTTCTTCCCTCCACCGCTGGCCGCAGAGCGGGCAGAACCTATAATCATCTGCCGTCCCGGCTTCTGCGATCATGGTTTCCTTACAGCGCCGGCAGGTAAACCGGCCGCGGTCATCTTCATCGACTTCCGGCGGCATCGGTACCTGATACTGCATCAACCTGTCGGCGTACTTAAACATTGTCTGGATCTCGAACTTGGTTGCCGGATCACCGCCGCGCCGCAGGCTGATCTTTCGGATCTCATCGAACCACTTCATCGCTTTCTGCGGCGTCAACTCGCTCTGCTTTGGTGTCATATTCCCCTCCGTTCGATATCCCGCTGCGCATAGTCATCATAGGTTCGGATACCCTCTTTCTTCCAGTTGCTTAGGATCCCGATGACGTATCCCAGATTCGGCTGTCCATTTAGGACTGCCTTGGCGATTGCCTCTTCGCATAGATCCGGATCCCACGTCCGGTAGATCCGATCCAGAGACTCAATCTCTTTCTCGGTTGGCTGCCGGCCGAAACTGGAAACAAAAAATCCACAGAGATGATCATGATGATGATTCGAATTTTCGCCTGTATTCTTTTTGTTAAAGTAATTATTATCATCATCTCTTTTTTTTGTTATATTTTTATTATCTATATCCTTACCTAACTCTAACTCTATCCTATCCTTACTCTTACCTAACTCTAACCTAACCTGTGTCTCCAAATTGTATCCATTCTGGATACATGCGCATTTTTCAACGTTTTCTTCGATTTCCTCTGTTTTTTGTGTATCCAGACTGTATCCAGATTGTGTACACTCCGTATCTAACGTGTACGCCTTGTTTTTCTTGATGCTTAGCCGCGATTTTTCTTCCGTGTAAACTGTCGCCTTGTACCGGTCATTCTGGATGTAATTATGTATTTTCCAGTGCTTGATGACCACGACGCCGGATTCGAACGGAATAATGAACTTTTTCATAACCAAAATCTTGACGTCATCATCACTCGCGCCGATCATCCGCTGGATCTTCTTCGGGTTGTTGATAAACCCGTCATCGTCCGCACGCATAGACAGGTGAAAATACAGCGACTGTGCGCTCAAAGGCATATCCAAAAATGCGTCGCTGTCGATTATGGTCTTAGCGAACATCCGACGTTCGGCCATACTTCCTCACCTCCGACTTCCCAGATCCAGACATAGACCGCCGGTTCCTCGGCATACTCTTTTATGTTGTAATTCCGCACGATCTGCGCATCGTCGCCGTAGGCAATGCCGTTCAGCGCGTCGCACACGATTTTTGCGATGTTGTCCGCGTCCGGTTTTTTGGTCGGTTTCAGTCTGCCGGCTTTAATCTCCGCCAGCTGCTTCTTCGTCATCGATTTCGGGATCGGGTATCCGGCATAGATCGTCATGCCGATCGGCTCCTTATTGAACCATTTCTTATCCGGATTCGATGCCAGATACTGCTGCTTGACCAGATTCTCATATAAAACCGTGTTTTCCGGCGTGATGCTCTGGCTTCTACCCAGCTTCGGGTTATAAAATGTCCGCGACCGCGCTTTGCCTTTCGGCGGTCCGGGGATTTTAAAAAATATCACTTTTCAGCCTCTTTTCTTACTCATTGGTATCCTTGCTTCAAAATTCGTTTTTCGTCCGTCTGCGGCGATCCTGTGAGCTCACAGAGGGTCTAAAACGGTATGTCGCCCTCTACGTCTTCAAATCCATCCGGAGCCGGATCATTGTACTGCGCATCCGGTGATGCTTTCTGCGCTCGGTCGCCCCATTCTAAAAATTCCACTCTGTCAGCTATAACATCCGTGGTGAAAACCGTCCTGCCGTCCTTGTCTTTATAGCTTCCAGTCTGGATCCTGCCTTGCACGCCGACCAGGCGTCCCTTGGCAAGAAACCGCTCGCAGTTTTCCGCCTGCTTGCCGAAGCAGGTGACCCTTGGAAAGTCCGTCTGCTTCTCGCCGTCTTTTCTCGGCGGCCGATCGATCGCCACGCTGAACGTGCAGACCGCCATCTGGGATCCTGCCGCATACCGCACTTCCGGATCACGGGTTAATCTTCCGATCAGTACCACGCTATTCATTCGCTGCCTCGCTTTCCATCCGCCGGAGCTGACGCTCAATCTTATAATCCATCTCGCATTCGACCTTTTGCTCTGCCTTGAGCAGATGCTTCATCTGCGTCAGCATGACTTCCACGTCGGCGATCTCTTCCACCATGCCGGATATCAGGAAGGAGATCCTCTGCTGATCATCGCCCTCATACCGCCGGAAGCGTGCGATCGCGTGGATCAGCTCCGCCAGCTCTTCGGTCGCAACGTTCAGCTGCGCGTCCAAGCCGTAGTGGTCCGCAATGCGCTTGATGTCGTCTTTTCTTTTTTCGTCCATGTCGTATCCTTTCACAGCCGCCGCAAGGGTTTTCCCCGCAGCGGCCTTTTATCTGTCCTATGCGATAACCGTAAACTGCGGCATGTCTTCCAGTGCTTCCTGAAGATAGCATTTGATTTTTTGCATCGCATCGATCTGCCATGCCCCGCCATCCGCTTCATAGATGGCACACTCTACGCCGCGGCCCTCACGCATCCGGAAGATAAAATCAGATTCCGGTTGGTCAATTTCAAGGAACGTTCTGAACGGCTTCAGCCGAACCGGACTTGGCAGGATTGCCTCGCCCTTTGACGCCAGTCCCGTTTTGATAGTCGCTTTCTGTGAAATACCATCGTCACCATACTGTGCAACGGTTCCGGATTCCACAGTACCTGCAAATCGCAGAAGCAATTCACGGTCCTCGTTCGGAATGAATTTTGACTGGATGCCGATACAGAAGCTTTCCTGATCCATGAACTGCCCGAACGGGAATTTCGGAAGCAGTGCTTCTGCCTTTACCAAATACTCACGATCATGGTTGTAGTCCAGTTCGGAACACAGTGTGACGGCTGTCGGGCTTTCTACGACAACAAGGAATTTTTCGTCCATTTCGGTTTCCGCTTTGATAAAATCCAGAAAGCTTGTCAGCGTATGCACCGCAACGGTGTCGGCTTTCGGCAAATACATTTCAACGCGATACAATGGCTTGTCCGAATAATGTTCGCCGTTGTACTCCTCAACAACTGGTTCTTTCAGCCCAACAATGTACTGTAATGCTTCTTTTAACATTCCTATTCACCTTTTACCTTTCTAAAATCGACGATCGTCTCCTCTGCGATCTCACCTGTTTCCGGATCAACCTGCGATGCGTCCAGCATCATCTGGCCTTTCAGCTGATTATTACCGTATTCTTCGGCGATCACCTCGCCGGTTCGCAGGTCTTTTCCGGTCGCGAATTGTGTCACCAGTTCGCCCTGACTGGCCAGTTTTTCGGTCACCTTGAGCGATGCAACAACATTGTCACGTTGTTCATTCTGCACAAACGTCATCTTGATGGTGATCTCTCTTTTGTCCTTGAACGGCGTGTTGCGATCCTGTAGGTTTTCCATCACCCGATCGAACGAATGTTGGAACTTGTCCTGCAGCGCGCCGCCGACCATTTCCTTTAAGTCAATTTTACTCATAATTTACCGCCTTTCTATCCAAACAGCGCCTGTTCTACTTCACTCTGCGCTGCCTCTGCCGCCATGATTTCAGCCTTATCCGCCTCGCTCAATCCGCTGCCGTCATCGGCGTTTTCCTCGGTGATCGTGACATTGGCGTCAACCAGATCATCCTGCGGCTCGTCTGGCTGATTGTCAATGTAATCAAAAGAACCGTCTTCGTTGACCATGCTCATATCACTTTCAAACGCCCGAACCATCTCCACACTTAAAATCCCGTATTTCCCGAGCAATTGACGCACAACGGTTTTTAAAGCCATGCCATCAAAGCCGGAATACCAAGGACTGGAATACTTCCACATTTCGCTTTTTGGCAGCTTTCCGTCCTGCAAATCTCTGTACTTTTCGGCACTGAACGCTTTACTGTACCGGTCTGCATGGTTCAACATTTTCTCTTTGCTGAAATACAGGCTTTTTTTAAATCCGTTCAGCAGTTCAAAATATGCCAGATATCCAATGACCGGAAGCGCTTCTCTTTGCTCGTCGTCCGTAATGAATGAAAACTCCGGTTTCCCGCTCGCACGGTTCCTGCCAAGGTATTCACCCTCGCGGATCTCAATAGCATCGATGTCTAAGTACTGCCCGGAGCGGATCGCCAGCTGCACGAACCCTTTGTACCCAATCTGGAACTGCGCGATCTTGCGGCCTCTTTTCTTGTCATCATACGGAACCATCCAGAATTGTCCTAATTGCGGCGATGGAGACAGCTCCAAAGACTCGCCTTGCAACGCTGCGGACACGATTGTGCCGGGTTCACATTCCTGAAGGACCGGATTCAGCGATACTGCGCTGATTACGGAGGCGACAAAGCGGTTTGCGCGTTTCGGGTCTTTCAAGGCATTATTGATCATCTTCTGATAGCCGCTGCTGTTAATAACTACGCTGAACGGCTGCTTCTGCTGCCCTCTTACCAATGAATTCTTTACTGCCATTACTTTTCACCCCCGTTGTCAAGTTCTGCTTCGCAAACTTCTTTGAAGAAATCGGAGAGGCTGCCGAAGATGACCTTAATCTCGGCCAGTTCTTCTTCCGGAATTCCTGCGGCTTTCGGCTCCGCTTTCTTTTCCTCGATCTTTTCTGCGTCTGCGGAAAAATCCTGATACTCAAACTTTCCAATGACCTGACCGGTGACCTTTTTGCCGTTCATCATCATGTCGATCATGTCATCGGTCATCATGACGTTTTTGGTCACGCAGCGTGCGATCTTGTCGCCGGTCTTCGTCTTAACCAGCACCACATCGCCCGGTTTGAGCTGAACTTTCAGCGGAACCTCGAATGCATATCTGCCGCTGTTGTAACACTCTTCATGTACTACTTGCACAATGTTTCTCATTTTTTCACCTGTTCCTTTCTAAATTGCTTTAATCTCAATATTTCTGCTGTCGCAGAACCTACGCAGCGCAACCGCATCCTCATTGGAAAGCAGTGCCGCAAACTTCACCCACTGCCGTTCCGGGACATGTACCGGCGGCTCCGGCGTGCATGGTACTGATTCTTCCGGCGGTTTGGCAGCCGCAGCCTTTTCGGCTTCTGCTTTGCGTTCTGCCGCAGCAGCTTCCGCTTCCTGCTTTCTTCGCTGGATGTCTGCCAGCCTGTGTCCCTCGGCGATCGCACGGTTCAGATCCAGTGCCTGCTTGTAGGTTTCCATCGCTTCAAAGCTGAATTCCGGCAGGCTGCCGATGGTCGCAACGTCGGCTTCGATCTGGATTAGGCGGGCTGTGATGGCTTCCTGAACACTCTTCATACTGACCGATGCATTCAGCCACTTTTGGTCGAAGATCTGCTTGCAGGTCAACCAGTCTGGATGATCGGTGCCATCCCAGAACTCCTTGATCTTCTCCATCTTCTCCGCTTTCTGCTTTTCCTCGTAGGCTTTGACCTGCTCATCGATGGCCGCGATCGGCGTGTCGATGATGCCGATGATCTCATTGACCTGCGATTTGAATTCGGTGAACGGCTTCATGTACTCTTTTTCCTGCCGGATCCGCTCATCATTCAGCGCCTTTTTCAGCTTGTTCAGATTTGCTTTGTCGGCTTTTGCCTTTTTGATCTCTGCATCGTCGTAGACAATCGACGCGTAGAGACTTGCTTTTTCCTGCAGCTCATTCTTCAGTTCTTCGTAGTTGAACGTGATCGCCGCAGGGATCTGCACTTCATTGACTTTAAACTCCATTTTTTCTCCTTTCGCTTGCTTTTGATTTATATTTCCGGCAGCAGCCTATCCGGCCGCCGCTTTGGTATCACGTAATTATCCCAGAACAGCTTTTCTTGCTCTGCCAGATACTGAATATCCGCCTCATAATCAGATCGTTCGATCAGGTAATGCCGCGTGTGCAGCACGATGTCACCGCCGAAATCATACCGAAGTTGTGCTTTGAGCACAGCGAATTCAAGTTCCGTGACCATCAGGTAATGCAGCACCTGCGCAAAATAGTTTTGCGGGATCCGGTGATCCCATTTCTCTTTCTGCATGGATCGCAGAATGTTCGTGGTCTTGATCTCCAAAACACCTTTACGCCCGGTCTCTCTTTCAACCAGGACACCGTCCAGCGATGCATGGGCGAATGGGTACCGATCGTTCAGATACAGGTTGTTTTCTTCGTACAGAACCTCATACTGCGGAAAGTCCAGTGCGAACAATGCCCGCAGATGTTCTTCAGCTTCCGTGCCGTACTTGACATAGGGTTTTTCCGAAATGTCCTCTTGCTCCCGCAGCCCGGTTTTGATTTCCCAGAGGTCGACATTGGACATGAATGGATTTTCTCCCAGTACCGCAGCGGCGTCTGATCCGCCGAGCCGCGTCCGGTTTTTTCGCCATTCCTCTTTCGTTTTCAGCAGGATCTTCGTTACCATCACAGAAACCTCACATCATGCTTGAAAAGTCGATCTAAGCAGATCTCACAGACCTTGTCGCCGTCGATCTCGTAGTAATAGTCGGTGATAAGGCTACCGCAGAGGTCGCACCTTTCTGCCTGTCGCATACGCTCCTTTTCGTCTTCCCAGCGCTCTGCGTCACGCGCCGGATCGCTTGTGAATGTCATGATCTCACCTCGACTTCCATGTAGGCAACGCCATGCTTTACGGCTGATTCGTGCGAATCAAAATAAATATCGATTACATTACCTTTCACCATTGAGCCTGTATCTTGTGCCGTATACACGGCGTCACCTATCTTTACTTTTGTTCCGAGCGGAATGACATCCGGATCGACCGCAATCGTCTTTCCTGCTTCGGCTCTTTCTCCGCTTGCCGTATAGACAATTTCTTCTCCGTTTTCGTCTACTGGACGGTTTTTCGCCCAGACTGAACAACAACGGACGCAGCTGCAGTACGCCGTGATCTTGAACTCGCCGAGGCTTGTCCACTCCGGCTCCGGATCGCCTGTTTCGGCGGCGTTTTCCGGTTCTTCGGTAATTGCCTCGATTTCGAGGCAGTTTTCCTCGTAGGCGCCGATTTCGACCCCTTTCGCCTGCTTCTGCGCTTCTGCAAGATCATCGTGACCTGCGAACCCCAGCATGGTTACAATTGCGATCACTGCCAGAATCCCGCCGAGCGGTTTCTTCACGCGGTCAGCGATCCCAAGGATCCCGCCGCCGGTCTTTCTATAACGTTTCTTCATGCTCTCACCTCTGCGTTTCTCTTGATTGCTGCGACCACGTCCGGAATGAAATAGAGCTTTCCTTTTTCGACTCGTTCCAATCCGTACAGCAGCTCATCCACGCTTTTCACGTCTTTGTAATTCATCAGCTCCGCAAGCTGCCCTCTTCTGATGAACAGCCCGCCGCATTCCTGCTTGAAGTAGCGGATCATTTCCTGCTTGTCCATTTTCTCGATCTCCTTATAATTCATCTTCGACCACCTCGACGACGGCCAGTGCCTGCTTGAGCAGGTAATCGGTGATCCGCTGCTTGGCGATTCCGGTCTCACCTGCCAGACCGTCCAGTTGATCATTGACCTCTTTGCTGACCCAGACGCATCCACCGTCCTTACCTATCGACTTGGAATTGGTTTTGTGAATTATGATTTTCTCCATGACTT
>DJPG01000031.1:8839-9716 GCA_002439735.1 Firmicutes bacterium UBA6418
GGCATGTTGCGATCAGACCGGTGCTTGCCCTTGACCAGGAAGCCCTCGTTCCGGAGCTTCTCAAATAACCGGTTCTGCCCGATGTCGTAGCCGTTCTGCTTGAGCAGCTTCGCCAGATCGCCGATCAGAATGGACGACTTCGACGCGCTGACCGCATCTGCGAACAGAGCTTTTGGCTTCATGACTTCGATTTCTTTATCCTTTTCCTCGATCTTCCGGTTCGCCAGCAGAAGCGCCCTCGCCATGACCTTGTCCGGGCTGTTCCAGTCTTTTTCGAGCTGGATGAAATACTGTCTTGCCTGCTTGCCCTTTTCGTTGCGCTGTAGCATGCAGATCTCTTTTGCGCACTCGATGGTGAGCTGCGCGTCGTCCACGATGCGGCGAAGCCCGATATCCAAGCGTTGACGTCCTTCGTCGATAAAGCGTTGATATGGTTCGAGCATGGTGAGCGGCTGGGTTAGGCTTGGGCGGTTCGCATAGCCTTCGATCAGCCTGATTTCGTTGTCCACACGCGACTGCATGCGCATCCGCATGCGATCGCGCGCGCTTTCGATCAGCTGCATTTGTTCATGCACGTCAGGCACTACTCGCTTGGCTGCGTCGGTGGGGGTGGATGCGCGAAGGTCGGCGACGAGATCCAGTAGCGTCCAATCGTCTTCATGGCCGATTGCGGAGATCAGAGGCGTGGTACAGGCATAGGCGGCCCGCACCACGCGTTCGTCGGAGAATCCGATGAGGTCTTCGAATGAGCCGCCGCCTCGGGCCACGATGATCACGTCGACTTGCGGGTCTGCGTCCAGTTTGGTGATGGCCTGCACCACTTCACCGGGGCATTGCTCGCCTTGCACGTGTACGTGCACTACGGTGAAGTCCACGG
>DJPG01000072.1:0-8859 GCA_002439735.1 Firmicutes bacterium UBA6418
CGGTCTTCTGGCCGGCCTGCTGGCGACCTTCTTTGTGGTCAAGATCATCATCGCCAAGTCCATCAAGGTCTTCCACAAGCGCAACCTGCTTTCGTTCGGTGCGGCGGCGCTGATCTGCCTGATTTTTCTGTCCTTCACAGTCTTCGGCATCACCGGTTACGACAAAAAGATCCCGGCCGAAGAGCAGATCGAAGGCGTATATCTTGGCAGTCTCTCCGGTCTGACCAACAGTATCAACTATAACCTGCCGACTCCGCTGAGCAATCGAGATCGGATGCTGAGCGATCCGACTTTCATCCGGGAAGTCCGCGTGCTGCACGAGCACTGTATCGATCTTGCCAGGAGCGATCTGGAAATGAAACCGCTCTACAGCCGGCAATATCTGAAGGCGGAGGATTTTCCGGACGGTCAGATCCCGAAGCTCTATGAGGGGCTTTTGGACAGTGCCGGAAACGTGCCGACCAATCTCGGAACCACGCTCACCTTCCGCTACCAGCTGAAAAACGGCCGCACGTTTGAGCGTCAGTTCACCTGTTATCTGGATGACG
This sequence comes from Firmicutes bacterium UBA6418, assembly GCA_002439735.1. GTDB lineage: Bacteria > Bacillota > Clostridia > Peptostreptococcales > Anaerovoracaceae > CAG-238. Next base: position 549 of record DJPG01000072.1, read on the forward strand.
AAGCGGCGGGGCTCCTTTCGGACCTTTACGCGCAGGCTGCGGAAAAGAATTTCTTCACGATCGTCGATAAACTGAAACAACTGGATCCCGTATCGATCCACGCGAGCATCGAGGTCTACTATCGTGACGCCGCGGATACCGTCGGAAAAGAATACGACGCTTCCGATCTTAAAGAGATGCCGGCCGACTACAGCGGTTATCAGATCACGTTGGAGAGCGCGGACGCCGTCTACGGCCTGCTCGCCGCGAAAGATCAGGACATCCGGGAACGCGATTTTCGTGACGCGTTCCTTGCGGAATACCAGGCAAGCGAACGGCAGCTGGCCTACACCGATGTTTACTTCACCGTGAAAACAGCAAAGTCCAACGAACAATACAATCTGGGATTTTTGATCCTGCAGTCTGATGCGCATACGCTTGCTTATCTCAAGGATTTGGGGTATAGTATAGAGTATGGAAACGAAAATTAGTTATGAAACGATCGTCATCGGCGGCGGCGCGGCCGGCCTCTTCTTCGGGGCCGCCGCGCCGGCCGGCCTGGACATCCTGATACTGGAAAAAACAAAACAACCCGGAACCAAACTTCTTATGAGCGGCAGCGGGCAGTGCAACCTGACCCACGGCGGCTCGATCAAGGAGTTTTTGTTATGCTACGGAGAAAACGGTCCTAAGATCCGCACCTGTCTCTACCGCCACAATAACGCCGCGCTCTGCCGCTTCATGGAGCAGCGCGGCGTCAGGCTCACGGAACGGGAGGATGGCAAGATCTTCCCGCGCTCCATGGACGCCCACGAGGTGCGCGGCGCCTTGCTCGATGCCTGCCGGCAAAACGGCGTGACCATCCGCACACAGGCGGAAGTTGTCGCCATCCGTGCGCTGCCCGCTCTGTCGCAACAAAGCGGCAAAAGCCGCTCAAACTTATCACGCAGCCATGTAGCGGCAGAGACGGCTTTCGATGCGGACGATAATACTGCTGCCGACCGGTCTGCCGCCGAAGATAATACGCCCGGTCGCTCCGGCGAGGCGGTCGATGCGCGCTTTCTCCTCACACTGGCGGACGGCACGCGCCTTTCCTGCCGCAATCTTGTGATTGCCGCAGGCGGCGCGTCTTACCCGACGACCGGCTCGGACGGCACACTCTTATCCGTCCTCGCGGACGCGCCCCCGGCGGGGCTCGGCCTCCCGATCGTCCCGCCTCGCCCCGCCCTGACTCCGGTCTACATTGAAAACTACCCGTTCGCGGATCTTTCGGGAATCAGCTTCCGCAGCGTCGGACTGAAAATTTTCCCAAGATCCCAAAGCGCAGTAGCCGACGGACAAAACCCGGACATGTTCGCCAAAAAGAACAAGAAAGCCGCAAAACCGCAGACCGCAGTCGGCGACTTGCTTCTGACGCACAAGAACCTCTCCGGGCCTGTGATTCTGAACCACTCCCGCGCTATTTTCACCGGTACAAGACTTGAAATCAACTTTGTTTTCCCCTATACTGTAGATAGTATGATTTCTCAGATCAAAGAAATTTTTCCGGGATGTCGGAAGATGATTTCTGCGTATATCGGGGAAGAATATCATTTGCCGAAACGATTTATCAGCAAGATCTTGGAACGGATCAACCTGAAGGATAAACCGCTCGCTTCACTGACCGGCAGCCAGATCCGCGCGCTTGGCGAAGCTTTCGCCGCGTGGCCTTGTATCGTCAGCGGCACCGGAGGATACCGCGAAGCGATGGCAACAGCCGGAGGGATCGCTCTGGAGGCGGCAGATCTTTCCACGATGGAATGCAGGATCTATCCCGGTCTGTTCTTCGCAGGGGAAGTGCTTGACATGGATGGAGATACCGGCGGATATAACCTGCAGTTTGCCTACGCCTCGGCGATGGCAGCCCTCGACAGGATCAAGGATTGATCATTGTCAGGCAAAGAGACATACGAAAAACACACAAAAGAGAGGAATCTAAATGAAAAAAAAGGCTTTGAGATTTATTTCAACCGTTTTGACAGCCGTGCTTCTGGCGACTGCGGTGCCTGTACTTCCGGCAGCCGCGATCTCGGAAGTCGACGAGCCTGCAAAGGTCACGTCGTTTTGTTCGAGCACGGACTTTAACAAAGAGCTTCTGCGCGCATGGACCGTGGAGGACAATACGCAGCTGAAAATCAGCTACAAAACTCCGCTGCAGACCAGCCTGTTCAACCTGTCCCTGTACCGAACCGGCGAAAACAAGGGTAACCTGAAGCTCAACATCCTGATTGAGCCGGATCTGACCGTTGCCGAGGACGGTACCACGCAGTATAGCTTCCTGTATTACCTGAACTTAGACGATTACGACATTCCCAACGGTTATTATAACCTTTACATCCGCCGCTATGCGACTGCCGAAGATGCTGCCGCTCTAAAATACGGAACTGCCGGCGTTCTTTACAAGAATATGGAAGTTAAGATCACCAACGGTACGATCCGCATCCTGCGCTACAAGGATGTGATCCAAAATAACCGGGAAGCGCGCGAACTTGCCGCAAACTACGCGATCGAAAACTATCTGGACAACACACTGGAAGACATCCGTTTCGTGTTGAAAGACCCGAAGACCAAGAATTCTGACAACATTGTCTATTACGACATGACTGATGACAAGATTTCCTACATCAAGCAGGTCTCCGATCGCATCACGGCCGGCATGTCCTCCAATTACGAAAAGCTGCTCAAGATCTATGAATACACCGCGAGCAACTTCTATTACGACAGTGTCGCGTTTCAGACTGCGTCCAACCAGTATGCACATCCTTATGACAATATCCGCAATTTTGAAATGGGTCTGTCCTCCGCGAACAGCCAGCAGGGCAAAGTCGCGACCACCTGCCAGGGATATTCGGCGATCTTTCTGGCTCTGGCCAGAGCACAAGGTATCCCGGTACGCTTTGTCTATGGACATCATCTTTCGATTCCATCGAACGACTGGCTGACAGAAGACAACATCGATCAGCGCGACCATTGGTGGTGTGAAGCCTATGTCAACGGCAAATGGATCTTCGTCGATCCTACGACCGGTACGACCAACAAGCACAACAGCCGCACCGGCGTCTGGACTTACAACGGTCTGACCAATTACACCTTCTTCGATCCGAGTGAAGAGCAGATCGCGACCAGCCACGCTTATATGAAAGTTTTCCCGGATTACCGTTTCCCGAAGTGGCTCAAGGATACTTATGAGGTCACAACGCTGCACAGCTTCCTGGAAACCTGGAATGAAGCCAAATCCAAGAGTAACGGACAGCTTCTGAGCAGCGATTATGTCGGCTCCGATCTTTCGACCTGGGGTGACGGCACACTGGGTCATTTCATGACCAACGGACGCGGCAATACCGCAAAGATCTCTTGGAACGCCAAGGGCTTCACCGGCGCGATGAACCTGCCGAATTTCAAAAAAATGCAAAGTTTCTCGGCTTACAAGAATAAGTTAACTTCCGTCGATCTGTCCGGCTGCAGCAGCCTGCAGAAGGTTTACCTTTACAACAACCAGTTGGAAAGCGTCGATCTGTCCGACAGCCCGAAGCTTTCCTACGTGCGTGTGCAGAACAACCCGATGAAGAGCCTGAAGATGTACGTAAACGGCAGAAACCGTACGTTCCGCGCCGAGGAAAACGGCACGTTCTATTTCACTTATGACAAGCGCTACAAGAAGACCAGCTTCTCGCTGTACTCCACGCCGGATATCGGCTACAAGCTGGATGGCGTTTACAGCACCGGTACCGGCAACCGGCTTTCCAGGAAAACAACCTGGCACTTCACGCCGCAGGCGGTCGGCTACGCGATTCGCTTCACGCTGAATCCGAACAGTTATAAATACACGCTCACCGAGGGTGACGCTTCTGCCAAGAAGCTGCCTTACGTGCAGGCTGCCGCAAAACGTCTTGCTGCACTCGGCTACTACACCCCGAGTGGTTACACCTATGGTTCGGATTACAACTATGGTGATACCCAGCCTGCCGCAGGAGAAGAAACTTCCTTTACCGCGCAGATGACCGAAGCGGTTGTCAAGTTCCAGGTTATGAACGATCTGCCGAACACCGGCATCATCGACAAGGCAACCTGGTCCCTGCTGTTCAGCAAGGCAGCGGCACAAATGGCTGCCAGCGACGTGGAGTATCAGGAGATCCTGGCTGCTTACGAAGCCCGCAAGGCTGCCGAAGCGCCGGTTCAGGAAGAACTGGATCAGGTGACGGTCAAGGCAAGCTCCACCGCAGTGAAAGGCGCTATGAAGCTGTCCTGGAGCGCGGTCATTCCAGCCGATGCACTGACTACACAAACGATCGGCATCGGCACAGACAATGGCGGCACGACGGTTCTCGACCCGATCGGTACCGACAGTTCCGCCGCGGATGTTTCTGCCTCAGAGGATCCTGCCGCTTCCGACGCTGCGATCGTCAGCTACGCCGCGGACGGCTACGAAGTCTGGAAATCCAAATCCAAGACGACCGGCTACACGCTGCTCAAGGATACCGCAGGCACCAGCCTCAAGAACACCTCCGGCCTTATCAAAGGCAAACGTTACTACTATAAAGTACGCGCTTACAAGATCGTCGGCGAAAAGAAGCTTTACACAGGCTGGTCGAATGTGACCTATAAGGTGGCAAAATAAAGGATAAAGGATAAAGGATAAACGATACCGGAACGAACGACAAAATCCAAAAACGATAAAGGGGCTGTGCATGAACGGAAAATAACCGTTAAGGTGCAGTCCCTTTTTCTGTCAGTTTACTCCGTGCCCGCACCTACGGCGTCTGCCTCGCATAGACTGGCAGCAGGGGGGATATCCAATATGCAATCCAATCTTACAAAGGCTTTTTACGACCGTCAGATCGATCGCGCGTTTCGTGAGCCGAAAATTCTCAATCTTGCCGACTATCCGCGTCTAGTTCTGTTCAGCGACTGTCACCGCGGAATCGGCACCGGAAACGACAGTTTCCTGAACAACAAGCCGCTATATGAAGCGGCTCTCAACTACTATTACGCCCGGGATTTTACCTATATAGAGCTCGGGGACGGTGATGAGCTATGGGAAAACCGCGATATCGCGGACATTGCCGAGATCCACAGCGATGTCTTCGCCAGGCTGGCGGATTTTGCAGCTGCCGGACGACTGTTTTTGCTATGGGGTAATCACGACCGCATCAAAAGCAGTCCCAGGTTTCGCCCTGCGGCCGGTACGGCTTCCGGTTTCCTGCCGTCCGCCACCGAAGCCCTGATCCTCGAAAACCCGGTCGGCGGACGGCGCATCCATCTGCTGCACGGACATCAGGCTGACCTGCTGAACAATCAGTTCTGGCAGATCGCCCGCTGGCTTGTCCGTTATCTCTGGAGGCCGCTGGAACTGGCCGGTATCAAGGATCCTACCAGCGCAGCCAAAAACTATCAGCGGCGCAGAGCGGTCGGCGCGCGCCTGGAAAACTGGGCGCGCGCCCACCATACCTATCTCGCCGCCGGGCATACGCACCGCCCCTCCCTTACCCTTTCGGAGAGTGAAAGCTGGGGCTATATCAACACCGGCTCCTGTGTCCATCCGAACAGCATCACCTGCGTTGAACTGGTCTACGGACAGATCCGCCTCATCAAATGGATCCTCTGCGCCGACGAAAATAGCTATCTCAAGGTCTGCCGCCACACGCTGGCCGGGCCAAAAAGCATCTTCTGACCGGCCGCTTCCTGCCGCAGGTTCCGCTTATAAAAGCGTATGCAGCAGTGCCTCGCGCTCACCCGGAAACGCATAGGCGATCGGAATATCCAGGATCGTGCGACAGCCGGTCGCGCCCTCTGCCGCCAACCGATAAACCGCCCTCGCATAGCAGAGCATCACACTCGCCGTAAATTCCGGATTCGAATCGAGCTTGAGTTTGAACTCATACAAAGCCTCATGTTCCGCCTCGGCGCCCGTTCGTCCTTTGCGTAGAACAATGCCGCCGTGCGGATTTCCCCGGTGATAAAGCTCCAGCTCTTCCTGACTGATAAAATGCACCATCGTGTGATACCCCTCAAAATAACCCGGTATCTGCATGATATCGTGCTCGATCCGATTGAGATCCGCTCCGTTCTCCACCACAACATAGCATTCCCGCAGATGCTTCTCCGTTTCCCTGAGCGCGCGGATGCTCCCGTTGCGCGCTGCCGCAACTGCGTCCAAAACCGGTACCGTATATTGCTTGCCGTCCAGAACGCCAGCCACCTGACGGAGCGCGTTGGAATGTCCCTGACTAACCCCTCTGCCCCAAAACGTCTCATTTTGTCCGCAAGGCAGTACCATTTCCGCAATCGCGCGGTTCAGGGAAAACAATCCCGGATCCCAGCCGATCGCAACCGCCGCCAGCTTGCCGCCCCGCTCGGCGGCTTTCGAAACACTGCGGATATGCTGCGCGATCTTTCGATGATTATCGTAACTGTCCACGATATGATAATACCGCGCATAACGCGCGCTCTGCTGCGGCAGGTCTTCCGCACTCCCGCCGCACAGCAGCAAGACATCCGGTCTGCCTGCATCCAATGCCTGTGCCTCCAACGCCGACATCGGCAAGACCGCTGCCCCCGGTGTCAGGATCCGCAGCCGCTCCGGCTCCCGCCGCGTATAGATTGCCGTCACTTCCATATCCGCATGCTGTCTCGCCGCGCACTCCACGCCTCGTCCAAGATTGCCATAACCGACGATCCCCAATTTGATTTTTTGCATAACCTCACCCTCCCTGCTCCATTTATATGAAGCCTCACAGCGAAACATACCGATAAGATGCGTGCTTCTTGCTTCGCAGGCGCTTCGGATTGTCAGGAATCTCCTTTATCGTATGCATAACGTACCGTTTTTACGGGCTTTTCCATTTTCTTTACTTAGGTTCGTAGGTCAGATTGCGTTTTTGACGGTGTGTGCCGGATTTACGCAATCAGCCATCACCGACTCCAGCGAAACAAGTAGTTTCAGAAAAAAAAATTGTAGAATTTTTTCTTTCTTTCACAAAAACGCAATTCGACCTGGCAGATTTTTGCAAACCCGCAAAAAAGCAGTACAGGATTCGTCCGGAATTTTTTCTGCGATATCTTGCGTTTCCGGCAATTTCACTCCTTGACATTTTTTCGGTCGGCGGTATAATAGGATTGTCACAATTTGAGAATTATTCTCATATTTTATGATGTAGGAAATATCGATCGGAGATATTTCCGGAATAACGACAAACGTACCTTGCGAAGCGTCGCTCATTGATGCGCGACATGCGCGCATAGAGCGTAGAGATCTTTGATTTCGTTATGCGCACTTTTGTCCGTAAAGCACAGAAAGGCAGATTTTCCGCTATGACCTACCAGACCGAACAACGCAGCCAGCTTCTCGCATTTCTCCGGAAACACAGGGATTGCGCTTACACCATCGATGCCATCGCAGCCGGCATGCAAGCTGATCCCGAGCTCACGAACCCGCCCGGCAAGAGTACGCTCTATCGGCTGATGCCGAAACTGATGGACGAAAACCTCGTGACCTGTTTCGCCAAAAGCGGCGGCGGCAAGTCCTCCTATCAGATCATCGACGGGCAGCATTGTCATTGCCATATGCACCTCAAATGCATCGACTGCGGCAAACTGCTACACATGAGTGACGAGGCCTCCGATCGGCTGCTGAGCCAGATTCGCGCCGTTTCCGGCTTTGACCTCGATATGGATCGCACCCTACTGTTCGGCATCTGCGAAGCATGCAAAAAGAAAGGAACCTCCAAATAGATATGTTATCGTTTATTTCAGAATACCCGGGAAAACATGAGAAGCACGGAACCTTGCCGTTGTCGCGGCGCGCTACACTGCGGTATGGCTTTTTTCTGCTTTGTGTCCTCCTGATCCTATCACTCACCGGCTGCTCGGCTCCCGGTAATGATGCATCCGATGCGGACTCTGGCACTCGCGCCGGCGACACCCTGACCGTTCTCTGTGTGGACTTTCCGGAATACGACTGGACCCGCAGTCTGGTCGGCACGGTTGCCGAGGCAGATCGGGGCGAAGTGGCCGATCAAGCCGCAGATACGAAAAAGATTGTCGTCCAGCTCTTGAATACCAGCGGCGCCGATCTACACAGTTACCAACCGACGATCGCCGACATGGTCAAAATCGCAAACTGCGACCTGCTGATCTATAACGGTGGCGCTTCGCAGTTCTGGGTCGAGGATGCCCTGCAGGCCTCTCCGAACCCGCACCGGCAGGTTCTGTCGATGATGGAGCTCTTCATGACGCAGCCTGAGAGATTCCCGACCTACACACAGGATGAGGAGCACGAGCACAGCAACGAGCA
>DJPG01000072.1:8900-11819 GCA_002439735.1 Firmicutes bacterium UBA6418
GCACAGCAACGAGCACGAGCACAACCATGAACAGGAACACGGTCAGAAGACGTCTGTGCAGACAGATGATCTGCACGACCAAGAAGAAGAGATTGACGAGCATCTCTGGCTTTCACTTAAAATGGCGAAGGAATTTTGCCGTGCGATCGCTTCGCAACTGGAAACGCTAGATCCCGCTGCTGCCGCGGCCTACCAAGCCAATGCTGACGCTTACATCCAAAGGCTGGATGCTTTAGATCAGAAATTTACGGATCTGACGCGGTCGGCAAAGAATAAGACCCTGATTTTTGCCGACCGCTATCCGTTCAAATACTTCTGCGATGATTACGGACTGAAGCACGAAGCCGCGTTTCCGGGCTGCTCCGCCGAAACCGAAGCGAGCTTCGAAACGATCCTCTCGCTCGCGGATGACTTAAAAGCTCTGCCCGCAAGTCGCCTTGCCGTGCTGGACTGCGGCTCCCGCGCGCTAGCCGACACCATCATCCGCGCGGCCAGGCTTCCCGAAACGCAAATCGAAACGTTGTACTCCATGCAGTCTCTTCCGCAGGTGACCCGTGCGCTGAAACAGACCGGCAAGATCCGGGATAAAAGCGAGATCACCTATCTGTATCTCATGGAGCAGAATTATGACGCCCTCACGCGCCTGCTGAATCCGACAAGGAAAGGATAGTAAATGACAAGAAAAGATATACTGAAAAAGCAAGAGCCTACTCCGCATCCGCCGCAGCTTTTGTGCAAAAATCTCACGCTCGGCTACGGAGAACATCCGATCTTCTCGAACCTGAATTTTGAAGTCAACCGCGGAGACTACCTGTGCATCGTCGGCGAAAACGGTTCCGGCAAATCCACGCTCGTCAAAACGCTCCTGGGTCTGATCCCCCCGCTTTCCGGGCAAATTCTCTTTGGAGATGGGCTTTCTGCGCGCCAAATCGGCTATCTTCCGCAGCAAACTGATATTCAAAAAGATTTTCCCGCTTCGTGTGAAGAGATCGTCCTAAGCGGTTTTTTGGCGTCAAACGGCTGGCGTCCGTTTTGTAGCAAAGCGCAGAAGCAGCGTGCCAAAGCTCTGCTGGAGGAGCTCGGCATCCCGCAGCTTGCAAAACGCTGTTATCGGGATCTCTCCGGCGGACAGCAGCAGCGCGTCCTGCTGGCGCGGGCGCTCTGCGCCGCGCGGAAAATGCTGCTGCTGGATGAGCCGGTATCCGGTCTGGATCCGGCCGCGATGCAGGAAATGTACCGCATCATCGCCGATCTGAACCGTGAAAAACGCATGACCATTCTCATGGTCTCTCATGACCTAGAAGCTTCGGTCAAATATGCCACCCATATTCTGCATATGGGCAACCAGCTTCGGTTCTTCGGTACCAAAGAAGAATACATCAAAACACCGCTTCGCATGTCTTTCCGCGACCGCGGCGAACTTTCCAGATTTGTGGACGATGCCGTATGCAGCCGCGCCGAACGCGGCGGCGCCGGTTCCAGGAGGTACTACCGATAATGAACATCCTTACATTGATTTCCGAATACTTCAGCTATTCCTTTGTCCGCTACGCGTTTATCGCCGGCATACTGACCGCGCTCTGTGCTTCCGTGCTCGGCGTGACCCTCGTACTGAAACGCTACTCCTTTATCGGGGACGGTCTTTCCCATGTCGCCTTCGGCGCCATGGCGATTGCGGCAGTGCTTTCTGTCACCAATGAAATGATCGTCGTCATGCCGGTCACCGTTTTCTGCGCGATCCTGCTGCTGGCAGGCAGCAGGCGGGCAAAAATAAAAGGAGACGCGGCGCTTGCCATGCTCTCCGTCGGATCCATGGCGATCGGCTATCTCCTGCTCAACTGCTTCGGCACTTCCGCCAATATTTCCGGCGATGTCTGCAGCACGTTATTCGGCTCCACCTCGATCCTGACTCTGACCGCAGGCGACGTTACGCTCTGCGTCATCATGTCCGTACTGGTGATCCTGCTGTTCCTTTTCTTTTACAACAAAATCTTCGCCATGACGTTTGACGAAGATTTTACGGCTGCAACCGGCGTACGAACCGGTCTATATAATCTGTTTATCGCGATCGTCACCGCCGTCATCATCGTGCTGGCAATGAACCTGGTCGGCGCTCTGCTGACCTCGGCTCTGATGATCTTCCCGGCGCTTTCCGCCATGCGGGTCTACCGGACATTCCGGCAGGTCATCCTTTGTTCCGCCGTCATCGCGGTCGTCACCTCGGCGCTCGGCATACTGATTTCCATCATGTGCGCGACGCCAGTCGGTGCCACCATCGTCTCCGCAGATGTGCTTACTTTTGGCTGCTTTTGTCTGGTCGGACGAGTCGCTGCAAAATATCCTCGCGCGTAACGCCGAGCGCATAAGCCAACTCACCGAAGATCATTTTTTCGGCATCCCGCATAAAACGTTCGTCGGAAGCATGCAGTTTCTTTCCATGTTTCAGCTGCTCGATCTGATGCAGATACAAAGCTCGCGCCATGGAAAGAACCTCCTTGCTGCTTCCGTAGAGCAACGTATCGCGGTAAACTTTCTGCCGTTCTCGGTCGTTGCGGATCCACGGCGCCTTTTCCTGCGGCAGTTCCTCGATCAGACGTTCCGCCTCCTCCGAAGACAATACACTGCGCATCTTGCTCATGGCTTTCTCGTTTTCGATCGGAACATAGACGGTCTCTGTCTTCTTTTCCAGCGGATGCAGAACAAAATACTGCATCATCTTGCCTCCGAACTCTCTTTCGATCACCTCGCCGATCTTCGCGATGCCCTCTGTTCCGTAAACTACAATATCACCGATCTGATACATTCTTCCGCCTTCCTGTTCCTAAAATTTCTATGGTGTCTTTATAGAAAAACGCGCATGCCCACCCGCAAAGTTTCGGCTTCGCAGTACAAACATCGCGTTCTTTCTATCTGCATTGG
>DJPG01000072.1:11911-21020 GCA_002439735.1 Firmicutes bacterium UBA6418
TATCCATTCAAACTTCGTTTACACTCGTTTTCATGGAACAGAACCATTCGCTCGGGCACCTGTCTTCTAACACGCGTTGCGTGTTTCAATGATTCCTGCCTTGCGGCAACGCCGTAGGCATTATCGAAGGAATCATTACATCAGCTCTGCCTGCGGCCATTGCCTTGCCACTCGCTGTGCAAGTACATTGTAGCACAAAATTCGACAAATTTCGAGAGAGAAAAAATTTTTTTCGTTTCTTCGCCAATCTTTTATCGGGAAAACATCGGATCACGGCATTCAGATTTACAGGAACATGCTCAACTGGTCGGTCTCCGGCAGCCCTGCAAAGACACCGTGGCTGCGCAGACCCTCGACAGCGGTCTTGTTCAGCTTGGCGCGTTTGACCGCTTCTTCGATGGTGTCGAACGGCTTTTGCTGATATTCCTCCGCAAAGGCTCTGGCCGCGGTTTCGCCCACACCCTCGATGGCCACGAACGGCAGCAGGACTTTTCCCTCGTCCACACCGAATTTGACGGCGTCGGACTTGCCAAGCCGCGCCGGCGTAAACTCATAGCCCCGCGCGTACATTTCATAAGCCACCTCGTAGATCGTGTAATCATCCTTTTCTTTGGCGGAGGCGTTCGTGCCCTTGTCGTTGATCTCATCCATGCGCGCCAGGATCGCATCCTTACCCTTGAGGATCGTTTCCGCGTCGAAGTTCGCGACCTTAGTCGTAAAATACGTCGCGTAGAACTCCTGCGGATAATAGACCTTGTACCAGGCCATCCGGAAGCTCATCATCGTATAAGCCACTGCGTGCGCGCGCGGGAACATGTACTTGATCTTGTTGCAGGAATCGATGTACCAGTCCGGCACATCGTGCTCTTTCATCGTCGCCACCTGCTGCTCGTCGAGGTCTTTCTTCCCTTTACGGACGATCTCCATGATCTTGAATGCCGTTTCATTCTCGACCCCCTTGAGGATCAGATAGTTCATGATGTCGTCTCGGGTGGAAATGACCTCACGCATCGTCGCCGTCCCGGAACGGATGTAATCCTGCGCGTTGTTCAGCCACACGTCCGTACCGTGGGAAAATCCGGAAATGCGCACCAGATCCGCGAACTTATCCGGTTTTGTATCGTCCAGCATCTGCCGCGTGAACGAAGTGCCGAACTCCGGGATCGCATAGGAACCGTGCTTGAATTTATAGTCCGGATCTTTGATGTCCAGCGCTTCGATCCCGTTGAAGATACTCAGCACCTTGCGGTCCGTCAGGTCGATCTGCAGCGGGTCGGTACCCGTCATATCCTGCAGCTGGCGGATCATGGACGGCACATCGTGGCCGAGGATATCCAGCTTGAGCAGGTTTTCATCGATCTTATGATAATCGAAGTGCGTGGTCACGATATCGGTCGTGGTATCGTTGGCCGGATGCTGCACCGGACAGAACTCATAGATCTCATGATCGTCCGGACAGATGACGATGCCGCCCGGATGCTGACCGGTCGTACGCTTGACGCCGGTACAATGCTGCGCCAGACGGTCTTTTTCATATTTGTTGACCGGGATATCCCGCTCTTCAAAGAACTTCGCCACATAGCCAAAGGCCGTCTTTTCGGCGACCGTGCCGACGGTCCCGGCCTTAAAAACATTCTTTTCGCCGAAGATGGTTCCCACATAGCGATGCGCGACCGGCTGATATTCTCCGGCGAAGTTCAGGTCGATATCCGGCTCTTTGTTGCCCTTGAACCCCAGGAACGTCGCGAACGGGATCGTATAGCCGTCCCGCTTCATCGGCGTGCCGCAGTCCGGGCAGTCCATCGGCGGCATATCCACGCCGCAGTCGTATTTCTGCATATCGCCCCAGATGATCTTTTTGCAGTTCGGGCACAGATAGTGCGGATCCAGCGGATTAACTTCCGTAATGCCCGCCATCGTTGCCGCGAACGACGAGCCGACCGAACCTCGGGAACCGACCAGATAGCCGTCCGACAGCGATTTGTTCACCAGCATCTGCGCGCTGACGTACATGACCGCGTAGCCGTTGTTGATGATGGAGTTCAGCTCGATATCCAGACGATCCTCGATCTCTTTGGGCAACGGATCGCCGTACTGCTCATGCGCGCGCTCCATACAGGTCTTGCGCAGCGTATCCTCCGCACCCTCGATCTTCGGCGGGAATTTTCCGGCGGGTACCGGACGGATGCTGCCGTCGATCAGGCTCGCGATATCGTTGGTATTGTCCACCACGACTTCCTGCGCCCGCGCGCCCAGATACGAAAATTCCTCCATCATTTCGTCGGTGGTCTTCATGTAAAGCCCCTCGCCGCTCTCCGCATCCTCAAAGCCCATGCCGGCCATGACGATGTTGCGGTAGATCGCGTCATCCGGTTCCGTGTAGTGCGAATCCGTCGTTGCCACCACGCGCTTGCCGAGCTTGTCCGCCAGAGCCAGGATCCGCTTATTGATCTCGCGGATATCGTCTTCACTCTCGATCCGCTTGTCGTCCAGATAGAATTCCTCTTCCATCATAAAGCGGTTGTTGATGACCGGCTGGATCTCCAGATAATCATAGCGAGAAGCGATGCGCTCCTGCTCTTCCGGTGATTTCTGCTCTATCACCTTTTCGGTATGCGTCCGCTTCTGATAGGTCACATGCTTGACCATCGAGGAAAACACTTCGCCGGCGCTGCAGGCCGATCCGATGATCAGACCCTCGCGGTTGGCTTCGATGACCGACCACGGCAGACGCGGTTTTTTATAGTAATAATCCAGGTGGGAATACGACACCAGTTTGTAGATGTTCTTCAATCCCTCCTGGGTCTTTGCCAGAATGATGATATGATGGGTCGGCTTGCTCTTGTAATTGATGTTGCCATCCTCATTGATGCAGTCCGCATCGTCGAACACATAGCCCTCCAGGCCGTAGATGACCTTGATCTCGCGCCCCTTTTCCGCCTGTTTCTTGGCTTCGGCCGCGCAGTCCGGGAACGCTTGTACTACGCCGTGGTCGGTGATCGCGACTGCCGGCTGGCCCCATTTGGCTGCCATCGCCACGATGTCCTTGGCCTCGTTGAAGCCGTCCATCTGGCTCATCTTGGAGTGGATATGCAACTCCACACGGCGTCCGTTCTCCCAAGTATCCTCCCGACCGATCGCGCGGTCCGTCTTTTCGAGATCCTTGAACATGACCGTGTTCATATTCTCAAAGGTATCCCACTGCACCTCTCCGCGGAGTTTGACGCCGTCTCCCGGTTTGAGCAGCTCGTTGATCTCATTCCACTTGCTTTCGCTGACAAACGCCTTGGCGCAGATGGTCGTCTTGTTGTCGGTGATCAAAAGCGACACCAAGTAGTTGCCGCTTTTGATGACACGCTCGCTCTTGCGAAACAGCACGCCCTCCAGAACGACCGTTCCCAGTTCTGGTGTAATCTCGCGCAGCTCCGTCGTTTTGCCGCCCGGAATACCGCGACCCATAATGCGGTTGCCCTCTGCCGGCAGTTCTTTTTCCCGACGTTTCCAGCCTCCGCCCTGTCCTTTGCTGCCAAAGCCGCCTCCGTTGTTTCCACCGCCGTTTGCGCCACCGAAGCCGCCTCCGATGCCAGCCTCCACCTGTTTTGGTTTCTCCGCGACCCGGTTCTTCAGCACTTCCCGATACTCGCGCATCGAGCGTTCGATATCCTGTGCTTCACTTTCGCGGAACGAACGCATCGTTTCTTCCAGCAGCGCGTCGTCGTTTTCAAACAGGACGTCCATTTCCAAGCCGAATGCGTCGTTTAGCATTTCGCGGAATTTCTGCGCCACTTTTTCATTCAACTGCTCCGCCGCGACCCGTCCGAGCACTGGACACCATACCCTGCCGTCCCGGATCGCAATACGGTTTTCGAGGATCGTCTTGGTGATCGTCCGGTACGACCCGTTAAGGATGTGTACCATGTGCGGTACATACAGTCTGGCCGCGTCTTCGGCCGGCATTACAAGGTTCCGGTAGGTAAAGACCAGCTCGACGTCCTTGATGACGTCCAGCTTATGCAGCACGACCGCCTTGATCTTTTCACAGTCGTCATAAGGCATGACAAAATTCGCAGTGATCGGCAAGGTCAGCATGCCGTTATCCTGATGCAGCGTACCCTTGCCGATCTCAAAACGATATTCACTTTTATGTACTTCCCCGAGCAGTTCCCAGCTCAAAGCCTCTTCAATCAGCTGCTTCATCCGCAAAAATTCGCTTTCTAATCAGATTTAACAATTCATCCGCCAGTGCCTCCTCCGGCACGGCGGTCTTGACGATCCTGCCGCTTTCAAAGAGAAGCCCCGTGCCCTCTCCGCCGGCCACGCCGAAGTCCGCTTCGCGAGCCTCGCCCGGTCCGTTGACCGCGCAGCCCATGACCGCCACTTTCAGGGATGGACAGTTCTTTTCCTCAAGCGCATCCTCCAGCGGCTCCAGCTTTGCCTCCACCTCATTTGCCAGAGCTTCCAGATTGATCCTCGTCCTGCCGCAGGTCGGGCAGGATACCAAGTCGATCGACGATCTGCGCATACCCAGACTGCGCAGGATCTCTTTGGCAAACAGCACTTCCTCCACCGGATCCGCGGTCAGAGAGACCCGCATCGTATCACCGATACCGGAAAGCAGCAAGGAACCGATGCCGATCGCCGATTTCAGCTTGCCACGTTTCGGCGTTCCGGCCTCCGTGATGCCGATATGTACCGGACAGTCGGTTCCGGCTGCCAGGATCTGATGCGCCCGGTAGTTCAGCGTCACATCGGAAGCCTTGAGGGAAACGACCAGCTGGTCATAACCCAGATCTTCGATCAACGCCAGATTATATAAGGCGCTCTCTGCGAGCGCCTCTGCCGTTACCCCGCCGTATTTTTCCAGGATCGGTTTTTCCAGGGAACCGGAGTTGACCCCGACACGGATCGGGATCTGCCGCTCTTTGGCTGCCTGTACGACTTCCCGCACACGCTCCGCACCGCCGATATTTCCGGGATTGATGCGGATCTTATCCGCGCCCTGCCGGATCGCCGCTAGTGCCATTCGATAGTCAAAGTGGATATCCGCGACCAGTGGAAGATGTCGGAATTTTCGTTTGATACGGCCGAACACCTCCGCCGACTCCGCGTCCGGTACCGAAATGCGCACGATCTGACAACCTGCGTCCGCAAGTCGCGCGATCTGCTCCGTCAGTGCCGCCTCATCGCGGGAATCGGTATTCGTCATGGACTGAATGCTAATGGGTGCTCCGCCTCCGATCCGGACGTCCCCGCAACGTACCTGCCTTGTCTTGTTCATGGCTGTTTTGCCTCCTTGTGCTTCTGCGCCGTTCCTTTCCGCTATCCGATGATACGGAAGATATCGTTTTTCGTCACATAGATCATCAGTACCATCAGCAGTGCCAGTCCGATAAAATGTACCGTTCCTTCGACCTTTTCGCTGACTTTTTTTCCGGTGATCAACGTAAAGAGTACGAAAATGATGCGTCCGCCGTCCAGCGCCGGCAGCGGCAGCATATTGATCACGGCCAGGTTGAGACAGATCAGGATCGTCAAGAATCCATAATAGGTCCAGCCGTATTCTGTCGTCTTGCTGACCATCTGCACCATACCGACCGGTCCCGAAAGTTCATCGGTATCCGCTCGGCCGGTAAAGAGATCACCGAGCGCCGTAAACATGGTTTTCGTCATATTCCAGGTCACCCGCGTGCCTGCCACAATCGCCTTGAATGGATTGTGGCTGATCCTGCAGGTGATGCCGACCGCATAATAATACTCTTCCTTGCCGTTTTCGTCCAGCGTGCTCATCCGCTGCGGCGTCAAGGTAACCGTTTTCTCCCCCTTGCCGGATTGCAGTTCAAAGGTCAGTGGCTGCTCCTTCGCACCAGCAACGGCCGTTCCGACATCATTCCAGGTTTTGATCTGGCTGCCGTCGATTTTCAGAATCTTATCACCGGACACAATGCCTGCCTGCATAGCCGGGCTGTCCGGTGACACCGTATCGACCGTCGTCGTCGTAAAGCCCATCGTCCCAATCAGAATCCAGGAGATCACCAGCGCGCAGACCAGGTTCATAAAGGAACCTGCCGCCAGGATCACGATCTTCTGCCATGGCTTTTTGCAGCTGAACGCCCGCGGATTGTCCGACTCTTCATCTTCCCCCTCCATGGCGCAGAAGCCGCCGATCGGAAAGAGCCGGATGCTGTGCAGCGTTTCTCCTCGCTGTTTTTTCCAGATAGTCGGCCCCATGCCGAACGCAAATTCATTGACCTGCACGCCCATCCGTTTTGCTGCCAAAAAATGTCCCAGCTCATGCGGAAAGATCATCACGCAGAACAGCACAATCGTCAAAATTGCTGTTTTCATAATTCAGTCTCCATTCTTTTCTCATTTCGCTGCAGAACGACCAAAATCCACCGCATCCCCTGCGCCACCCGGCGCTTTTTTTCCCCGGGATGCTATAAGATCTCGCGCGTCTTTGCGCGCGTCTGGCGGTCGATCTGCAAAATCCCCTCTAAATCTAAATGATATGTCGGCATATGCCGTGATAGAAGCAGTTCCAGCTTTCGCGGAATGTCCGTAAAGCCGATTTTTTCATGTAAAAAGGCGTCCACCAGCACTTCGTTGGCCGCGTTCAGAACCACCGGGCAGCTGCCACCCGTCCGGATCGCCTCGTAAGCCAGCGCCAGACAGCGAAAGGTCGCAAGATCCGGCTTTTCAAATGTCAGACGGCTTCCGGCTCCGAAAAAGTCCAGCGGAGCGTCCGGATTCACAAGCCGCTCCGGATAGCCCAGAGCCAAGCTGATCGGGATCCGCATATCCGGTACGCCCATCTGACCGATGACTGAATTGTCCATAAATTCCACCGCCGAATGTAAAATGCTCTGCGGATGTACCAGCACCTGGATCTTCTCTGCCGGCACATCGAACAGCCATCTGGCTTCGATCACTTCCAGTCCCTTATTCATCATCGTGGCCGAATCGATCGTGATCTTGGCGCCCATGCTCCAGTTCGGATGCTTCAGTGCCTGCGCCAGCGTCACGGTTTCCAACTGCTCACGGGAAAATCCGCGGAACGGACCGCCGCTTGCTGTCAGGAGTATTTTTTTGACCGGACGGTTCCGGTTACCCTCCAGGCACTGAAAGATCGCGCTGTGCTCGCTGTCGACCGGCAGCAGTTTCACGCCCGCTTCCCGAACCGCATCCATCACGATCTGCCCGCCCGCGACCAGCGTTTCCTTGTTGGCCAGCGCGATATCCCTGCCGGCTCGGATCGCGTGATAGGTCGGTTCCAGTCCACGCATGCCCATCAGCGCGTTCACCACCATGTCACACTCCGCTGCGGCCGCGTCGATCAGACCCTGCGAACCGTATGCGAACGCAGTCTTAGGAAACCGTTTTGCAAGCTTGACCGCGTCCTCCGCCCGCTCGGTAACCGCAAGCTGCGGCTTAAAGGTCTCGATCTGCTTTGCCAGAAGTTCGGTGTTCCTGCCGCAGGTCAGTGCCATGACGAAAAAACGCTCCGGATTTGATGCGATGACTTCCAACGTCTGCGTACCGATGGAGCCTGTACTGCCTAAAATCGTAATACTTTTCATATCGTTTCCTCCGCCTCGCATACGCATATCTTCTCGTATGACTTCAGTAACTCCGGCACATATGCCGCGCTGCCTACATTTCGTTGACAAACAGGATGCAGTAGTAGATCATCGGCGCCGTGAACAGCACACTGTCGAAACGATCGAGAATGCCGCCGTGACCCGGAATCAGATTGCCGTAATCCTTGATGCCCATCTGGCGTTTGAATGCCGACGCGGACAGATCCCCGAGCTGTGCCACGACGCTGCCGACCACCGCGATGATCATGCATTCCGCGATCATGTCCGGTTTGACAAGCCAGGCGAAGATCCCGCAGAACAACACGCTGCCGAGCACGCCGCCGACCGCACCCTCCTTGCTCTTTTTCGGGCTCAGGTGCGGGCAAAGCTTGTGCTTGCCGATCGCCATGCCGACGAAATAGGCTAAGATATCCGTGCCGAACGCTGCCAAAAATACCAGCCAGATCAGATCACTGTCCGGCGTCTGGTCGATCAGCACGATATGGAACGAAAAGAACACAACATAGAGAATGCCCATCAAGGTCGATGTCATATCCACAAGCTTTCGTTCCTCGACGTGAAAGCCGTAGATCATGGATGCCATCACCACCAGCACGACCCAGAGCATGATAAAGCGGTAATCCGACGGAAACGCCAGATTCAGCGCGTACAGCACGACCAGAGCCGTATAGCCGATCATCTTGCACGGTTTCGTTCCGGCAACTTCAAAGCCATGGTAAAATTCATGCAAGCCGATCGCTCCGACCACAAAAGCCGCCGCCATCAGCGGGTAACCGCCCAGATAAACCAAAATCAGAAGCGGCAGCATCACGCATGCCGATAGAATTCTTGTTTTCATGCTTTTCCTCCTTATCTTCCGCCAAACCTGCGATCCCTATGCGTAAATTCCGTTACCATCTTTTCAAATTCTTCCGGTGTGAAATCAGGCCAATAGGTATCTGTAAACGCAAACTCGCTGTATGCCGCCTGCCAGAGCAGGAAGTTGGAAAGCCGCTGTTCCCCGCTGGTACGGATGATCAAATCCGGATCCGGCACATTTCCATTCTCCGCACCGGTATAAAGATGTTCCGCAAATTTTACCTCGTCGATGTCCTCCGGCGCAAGCGTGCCCGCGCACACTGCCGCACAGAGCTTCTTGGCAGCGCGAACCATCTCTGCCCTGCTGCCGTAATTCAAAGCGATGTTAAACTGCAGACCGGTGTTTTTTTGGGTAGTCCGCAAGGCCTTTTCGATACTTTCGACTGCCGTCTTCGGCACTTTTTCATATTCGCCGAGGATATGCACTTTTACGTTGTTTTCATGCAGTTCCGCAAGCTCACTGCCGACAAATTTGACCAGCAGGTTAAAAATTCCGCCAACCTCCTCCTGCGAACGTTTCCAGTTTTCGGTAGAAAACGCGTAGACGGTCAGATAACGGATGCCCATCCGGTCGGCTTTTTTGATGATCTCTTTCATGGTGAGCATCCCACGATGATGCCCCTGCAACCGGTTGACCTTGTGCTGCTCAGCCC
>DJPG01000109.1:0-299 GCA_002439735.1 Firmicutes bacterium UBA6418
ATACGAAACGGAGGAACAACAATGAACTTGGAATTAACCATGGAGCAGAAGATGATCCAGAAAATGGTTCGTGAATTCACAGAAAACGAAGTGAAACCGATCGCGGCGGAAACCGACCGTACGGCTCAGTACCCGGCCGAAACGATCGACCAGCTTTTCCGCTACGGCGTCATGGGCATGTGCGTCCCGAAGGAATACGGCGGCGCCGGCGCAGACGTCCTGTCGGCGGCGCTCGCGGTTGAAGAGCTTTCCAAATACTGCGCATCCACCGGCGACATCGTTGCCACCCACAACGGCCT
>DJPG01000109.1:369-13051 GCA_002439735.1 Firmicutes bacterium UBA6418
CTGCCGATGCTCACCACCGGAAGACATGTCGGCGCCTTCGCCCTGACCGAACCGAACGCCGGTTCCGACGCATCCAAAGGCCAGACGGTGGCCAGACTGGAAGGCGATCACTACGTACTCAACGGATCCAAAATCTTCATCACCAATGGTTATGTGGCAGACATCTTCGTTGTCTTCGCCATGACCGATAAGACTAAGGGCAACCATGGCATCAGCGCGTTCATCGTCGAAAAGGATTTCCCGGGCTTCTCCGTGGGCAAACATGAGGTGAAGATGGGCCTGCACGGATCCCCGACAGCAGAGATCGTCTTCCAAGACTGCATCGTACCGAAGGAAAACCTGTTAGGACAGGAAGGCAAGGGCTTTAAGATCGCGATGCAGACGCTGGACGGCGGCCGGATCGGGATCGCGGCACAGGCACTGGGCATCGCGGAAGGCGCGATGCAGGAAGCCATCGACTATACGAAAGCCAGAGTGCAGTTCGGCAAGCCGATCAGCAAGTTCCAGAACACGCAGTTTGTACTGGCCGATATGGCGATGGGCTGTGAAGCGGGAAGATTTTTGATCTATGACGCAGCCGAAAAGAAACAGAACGGCGTCCGCTACACGAAGGAAGCGGCGATGGCAAAGCTGTTCTGCTCCGAACACGCAAACAAGAGTGTGACCAAGGCGCTGCAGGCACTGGGCGGCTATGGCTACACCAATGATTATCCGCTTGAGAGAATGATGCGCGACGCGAAGATCACCGAGATCTATGAAGGAACCTCGGAAGTACAGCGGATCGTCATCTCCGGAAATATGGGACTGTAAGAAAGGGGACAAAACAAGACATGAAAATCGTAGTATGTGTAAAACAGGTACCGGATACCACCGAAATCAGAATCAACCCGGAAACAGGCACCCTGATCCGTGACGGCGTGCCGAGCATCTTAAATCCGGATGACGCAAACGCCTTAGAACAGGCACTCGAGATCAAAGACAGCCAGCCGGATACCGAAGTGGTTGTCGTCACCATGGGACCGCCGCAGGCAAAGGAAATGCTGCGGGAATGCCTGGCAATGGGCGCGGATGACGCCGTCCTCTTATCTGACCGAGCCCTGGGCGGCTCCGATACCTGGGCAACCTCCAACGCTGTGGCAGCCGGCGTAAGAAAAGTCGGCGGCTATGATCTGATCTTTGCCGGAAGACAGGCGATCGACGGCGATACCGCACAGGTAGGTCCGCAGATGGCCGAAAAGCTGGGGATCCCGCAGGTGACCTATGTAAAGGAATTTAAGCTGGAAGGAGATCACGCGATCGTAAAGCGCGCGCTGGAAGACGGCTATGAAGAATTAAAGGTGAAACTGCCTTGCGTTCTGACCTGCATCAAAGAATTAAACACCCCAAGATATATGTCCGTACCGGGCATCTTAAAGGCAGCGCAGCAGGAGATCAAGGTATGGAGCGCGGCAGACATCGGCGTGGATACGACGACCGTCGGCCTGAAAGCCTCCCCGACCAACGTCTTCAAATCGTTTACACCGAAGCCGAAGGGAGCCGGCGTGAAGGTAGCCGGAGATACCCCGAAGGAAAAGGCGGAGAATCTGGTCAGCGTGCTGAAAGAAAAACACATCATCTAAGGGGAGGAAGGAAACCATGGCAAATTTTGAAGAATACAAAAACATCTGGGTCTTTGCGGAGCAGAGACAGGGAAAACTGATGAATGTCGCGCTGGAACTGGTGGGCGAAGGTCATAAATTATCCAGAGAGATCAGCGCAGAGACGAAAGTCTGCGCGGTGCTGGTGGGAGATAAAGTCGATCACCTGGCAGACGAACTGTTCGCCTACGGCGCGGACAGCGTATATCTGTTGGAAGATGAACTGCTCGCACAGTACACGACGGACGGCTATACCAAAGTCATCACCGACGCGATCAACGAGTACAAACCGGAGATCGTCTTATTCGGCGCGACCCATATCGGAAGAGACCTGGCGCCGAGAGTCGCGGCAAGATTAAATACCGGTCTGACGGCAGACTGCACGAGACTGGACATCAATGTGGCAAACTACATGGACTATCTGGAAGCGAACACCACCGCTAATCTCAAAGGCCTTGATCGGGAAGATAAGAGCACGGGTCTGAAACAGACCAGACCGGCGTTCGGCGGCAACCTGATGGCGACCATCGTGACCCCGAATACGCGTCCGCAGATGGCGACGGTAAGACCGGGCGTGATGGCAAAGCGGGAAAAGGAAGAAGGCGCGAAGGGCGAGATCGTCAAAGTGGATGTCAAGCTTGCGAAGGAAGACATCAACGTCGAAGTGCTGAATGTGGTCAAAGCAGCCAAGGAACTGGTATCCTTAACGGACGCGAAGATCATCTGCTCGGGCGGCAGAGGCCTTGGCAGCGCGGAAGGCTTTAAGCTGATGCAGGAATTCGCGGACAAGGTCGGCGGCGTGGTCGGCGCATCCAGAGCGGCGGTCGACGCAGGCTGGATCGACCAGAGCCACCAGGTGGGACAGACGGGAACGACGGTCAAACCTGAGATCTACTTTGCCTGCGGCATCAGTGGAGCGATCCAGCACCAGGCAGGGATGCAGACCTCAAAGATCATCATCGCGATCAACAAGGATCCGGAATGCCCGATGATGCAGCTGGCGGACTATGCGATCGAAGGTGACCTGTACAAGGTGATCCCGGAGATCATGGCTCTTTGGGATCAATAAAGACATTTCTTTTGGCTGCGGCGCAGAGCGACGCGGTCAAAAAACAGACTGAAATTGTTAAAAATAAGACATATTGAATAAAAAATAACAGAAAAGAGGAAACCAAATGAGAGAAGTTGTAATCGTAGACGGTATGCGTACGGCTTTCGGCAGAATGGGCGGTGCGTTAAGACCTTTTACGCCGGTACAGTTGGCCGGTATGACCATCAAAGGGCTTTGTGAAAAGACTGATATTCTGAACAAAGGAAAAGTTGACGCGGTTTTCGCGGGCAGCGCGTCTGGGGATGTAAACACGCATAACTTCGCGAGATATGCGTCGCTGATCGCCGGACTTCCGTATGAAACATCCGCAACCTTTATCGAAATGCAGTGCGGTTCTTCCATCGCCTGCATCAACAACGCAGCTCTGCAGATCCAGGCAGGCATCATCGATGTCGCGATCTGCGGCGGCGCGGAAGCACACAGCCAGGACTACTATAAATTCTCGGCGTCTGTAGAACCGTATAAGGACCACCCGCCGACAGCAGCACCGAGAAGACTGGCACCGACCGATGAAGACAACATGTCCATGATCGAAATTTCCGATGGCATGGCTGTAAAATGGGGCATTACCAGAGAGCAGTGCGATGAATTCGCGCTTCGTTCTCAGCAGAGAGCTGCGGCAGCGATGGAAAAGGGATATTTCAAAGATGAGATCATGCCGGTAGAAGTCAAATACACCAAAAAAGGAGAACCGGTCATCGTGGATACCGATGAACATCCGAGAGCCAATACAACCTTAGAAGGTCTTGCAAAATTAAGACCGGTCAACGCAGGCGGCGTAACGACCGCAGGCAACGCGTCCGGCATGAACGACGGCGCGGCTTTCGTTCTGATGATGACCGCGGAAAAAGCCAAAGAACTTGGCTATAAGCCGATGGCAAAATGGATCTATGGCCTGGATGTCGGCGTCGATCCGAAGGAAATGGGCATTGGTCCGGCGTTCTCTAATACGAAGATCCTGAATCGAGTTGGCTTAAAGATGAGCGACATTGATGTATACGAATGCAACGAAGCGTTCGCGGCGCAGAATCTTTCCGTGATCAAGGAGATGGAACACATCACCGGTGAAAAGATGAACATGGAAAACTGGAACCCGAACGGCGGCGCAATCGCATTTGGTCACCCGAACGGAGCTTCCGGAGCCAGAGTCTGCATCTTTACTATGAAAGAACTGATCCGAAGAGGCGGAAAATACGGCATGTTCTCCAGCTGCTGCGGCGGCGGACTCGGCGTTTCCACCCTGATCGAAAACATCTATGAAGGCTGATGAGCCGGGAGGCAAGACAATGGAAAAAGTATTGATGACAACCGATGATGTAAAAAAAGTGATCCCGCACAGAGAGCCGATGCTGCTCGTTGACAACGTGGTGCAGATGGAAGCAGAGCAGAGCATTACGACAACCTGGTACATTGATCCCGCGCGAGAGATCTTCAAAGGCCATTTTCCGGGAGATCCGGTCCTTCCGGGCGTCTATACGGTTGAGAATATGGCGCAGACCGCGGATATCCTGATCCTTTCCACGGAACGATACGCGGGAAAAGTTCCGCTGTTCCTCGGCGTGAACAATGTAAAATTCTTGGCAAAGATCTTGCCGGGTGATACGTTGGAGACGCACGCATTGTTTGCGAAAGAGAGAGCCGAAAAGGCCATCGTGACCTGCACTTGTCAGGTTTTCACAAAAGGCGTGCTCGCTTGCACCGGAGATGTGACTCTGGCCATGCGGTGATTCGGAAGAAAAAAGCGAAATTCACATTTGCATAACAGAAAGGAAATGAAAAATGGACTGGCAAGATATTTATAAAAGTAAGTTAGTGACAGCAGAAGAAGCGGTAAAACAGGTCAAAAGCGGCGACATGGTCGTACCGGGTCATAACTGCGCAGAACCGAGATACCTGATGAAGGTTTTATGCGAGACAAGAGGCATGGAACTGGAAAACGTCGGGATCCTGCAGGGATTGAACGTAGGGGAAGCACCTTATGCGGATCCGAAATACCATGGACACTTTGTTCCGGTATGCTACTTCCTCGGCAAGAACACCAGAGCCTGCGTACAGGAAGGCAGAGGAGAATTCCTTCCGATGCACTTCTACGCACAGCCGAAGGCCATGCGCGACAAAAAAATCGGCTGCGATGTGACGATGCTTTACTGCACGCCTCCGGATGAATCCGGATATGTAAATCTCGGCACCTGCTGCGACCAGGCAAAGGCCTGCATCGAAACCGCAAGAGTTTCCATCTGCCAGGTAAACCGCAACATGCCTTATCTTTGCGGGGATACCATGGTACATGTATCCGACATCGACTTTTTCGTCGAACATGATGAAGATATTTACGCGATCGATCCGATCTCTTCGGATGATCCGATCGTAGAAAAGATTGGATACAACATCGCACAGCTGATCGAAGACGGATCCTGTCTGCAGATGGGTCAGGGCGGCGTTCCGAACGCGATCCTGAAATTCCTCGGCGACAAAAAAGACCTCGGCGTCCACACCGAAGTATTCACCGATAATCTGATCCCGCTGATCAAAGCCGGCGTGGTAAACGGCAAAAAGAAGAACATCAATAAGGGCAAGATCGTCGCGACCTTCGTACAGGGGACCAAGGAACTCTATCGCTATGTTGACCACAACAATCTGATCGAATTAAAGCCGGTTGACTATACTAACGATGTCGGTGTGATCGCGCAGAACGATAAAGTGGTCGCCATCTGCTCTGCGCTGGAAGTCGACTGCATGGGACAGGTCAACGCAGACACAAGAGGAACGACCGTATTCTCCGGCGTCGGCGGACAGCTTGACTTCATGAGAGGCGCAGAACAGTCAAAAGGCGGCAAGCCGATCATCGCACTGCCGTCCACCGCAAAACACGGCGAGATCTCCAGGATTGTTCCTGTCCTCGGGCCGGGGACTCCGGTCACGACGACCAGACAGGATGTACATTGGGTCGTAACCGAATACGGCGCAGTTGATCTGTTCGGTATGCCGATCCGCGAAAGAGCAAAAGCGCTGATCTCCATTGCGCATCCGAAATTCAGAGAACAGCTCGAAAAAGACTGGGAAGAATACTGCAGAAAAGCAGGCATGATTTACCTTTAGACTCCTTGTAAAAGGTGTTTCAGCATCCTTACATGATTACATATTACACATCACACTTCACACATTACGCAGAGCGCCGCGCCTATGATCCTGTCATGAGCGCGGCGCTCTGTTGCGGTACAGGATGCTGCGGATTTTTTCACGTGGAAAGATTATCCGTACACTTTTTAGGAAACTTATGATATAATGGGCTTATTCAATCATACGAAAGATGAAGCTGCATTTTCTCAGAACGGATGAACCAGAGGTATGTCATGAACGAAAAAAAAGAACTCGAATACGAAAAGAAACTGGCGGAAGAGTTAAAAGAAATTTTGGAAGGGTCCTTTGACGGGATCCTCGTGACCGATAAGGACGGAAAAGTATTGTTTGTAAACGATTCTTATGAACGCGTCGCGGAGATTAAGAAATCGGAGCTGGAAGGCAAATACATGCGCGACCTGATCAATCCGGTCTGGATGCCGAATTCGGTGGCCTATCTGGTGGCAGAGCAGAAAGCGCCGGTATCGAAACGTCAGGTGGTAAAGTCCGGCAGACACATCATGGTAACCGGCAAACCGATTTTTGATCGGGACGGCGAGATCAAAAAGATCGTGATTAACGCGAGAGATATTTCGGAAATTTACAATCTGACCGAAGAACTTCAGATGGCAAAAAAAAGAGAACAGCTTTACAGCGATCGCTATGCCTATTACAATGACGACGATCTGGAACGTGACGGCGGGATCGTCGCTGCCAGCAAAAGTATGCGGGATGTTCTGACGCTGGCCGAAAAGGTGGCGCCGTTTCAGGCGAATGTTCTGATCCTCGGGGATTCCGGCGTCGGAAAGGAAGAAGTCGCGAAGTTCATCCATCGCCACAGCATGCGCAGTGATAAACCTTTCATTGCGATCAACTGCGGCGCGATCCCGTTTGAACTCCTGGAATCGGAACTGTTCGGATATGAAAAAGGAGCCTTTACCGGCGCGATGCAGATGGGAAAAAAAGGTCTGATCGAGGCGGCGGAAGGCGGCACGATCTTCTTAGATGAAATCGGCGAGACCTCCTTGGATTTTCAGGTAAAACTCCTGCGTTTTCTGGAAACGAAAGAGGTTCGCAGAGTCGGAGGACTCGATTCCAAGAACGTGGATGTCCGTGTAATCGCCGCAACGAACAAGAACCTCGCAGAAATGGCGATTGAAGGAACCTTCCGAGAGGATCTGTATTACCGCCTGAACGTCGTACAGGTTAACGTGCCGCCGCTCTCTAAACGGGTCGACGACATTATGCCGCTGGCCAACCTGTTCATCAATCGCTACAACAAAAAATACTGTCAGCACAAGCTTTTTACTTACGATGTCATAAAAGAACTGGAAGCGCACGAGTGGACCGGAAATGTCCGACAGCTCAAGAATGTGATCGAGAACATGGTCATCGTCAGCAACAACGAATATCTGCAGACGGAAGATCTGCCATGGGTTGCCTCCAGTGAAAAGGGAAAGGACACAAAAGAACTTAAACGGATCGCAAGTGACGACACGTTAACGCTGGCAGAGGCAACCGACGAATTGGAAAAGCTGATCCTCACACGCGAAAAGGAGCGCTGCAATTCCACAAGAGAGATGGCGGCAAAGCTGAATGTGAACCAATCGACGATCGTGCGAAAGCTTCAAAAATACGGATTGGATTAAATATTCTTTTTGGCATAATGCCGGGAAAGTACTATGCAAATTTGCAAAGAAGTCGCCTTCAAAAAGAATGCAGATGCGCAGAGAATGATTTTTTTACGATGCTTCCCTGCATCATAAAGCAAAAAAATAATCCGTAATCCATTGCAAAAGAAAAAAGTTCGGAACCGAGTTCTTTGAAATCAGAACGGTTGCGGGCTTTTTTTCTTGTAGGAAAAATATTTGAACGCCTTGGCTTGATTCTTGCATATGAATCTAAGAAAAGCCCTTACGGGCAAATGAAACAATAATATCATAAGGGAATATGATGATGGAGGAATAAGAAAATGATCAAGAAAGTTGGCGTTGTCGGCGCCGGAATGATGGGAGCAGAAATCGCACTTTGTTTTGCGAGAGCAGGCTACGAAACCGTACTCAGCGATGTAAACCAGGAGCTGGCGGATAACGGAAAAGTGAAACAGGCTGCAGTCCTCGACAAAAACATCAAAAAAGGCAAGATCACAGAAGAAGACAAAGAAAAGACCCTTGCGCGCGTACACGCGACCGCGGACATGCACGACATGGCCGACTGTGATCTGATCATCGAAGCAGCGCTGGAAGTTCTGGAAGTTAAAAGCAATATCTTTAAGCAATTGGATGAGATCTGCAAGAAAGAGACCATTCTGGCCAGCAACACCTCTTCCATTTCCATTACGAAACTTGCGGCGGCAGTTTCCGAAGAAAGAAAGCCGCAGTTCATCGGCACACACTTCAATTCACCGGCAAGCGTCATGAAACTGGTCGAGGTGATCCCGGCGCTTTTGACAGCAGAAGAAACCGTAGAAGCGGTATATCAGCTGCTGGTTGATATTGAAAAAGAGCCGGTCAAGGTAAAAGATGTTGTAGGCTTTGGATTGAACCGAATTTTCCACTGCATGTACCTGGAAGCATGCCGCTTGGTAGAGGAAGGCGTATGCTCTGTGGAAGACGTAGATAAGATCTGCAAATACGGTCTCGGACATCCGATGGGCATCTTCGCGCTGCTTGACATTACCGGACATAATCTGAACCAGCAGGTCGATGAAATCCTGTTTGCGGAATACGGAGATCGATTCAGACCGAGCCCGCAGATCAGAAGACTGGTCGACTCCGGCAGATTAGGAAGAAAAACGGGAGCCGGTTTCTACGATTACAATAAATAGAACGGAGAGGAGAAAACATGTCTCAGGTAGTTTATAAAAAAGAGGATCATATTGCCATCGTCTCGATCGATCGTCCGGAGGCGCTGAATGCGCTCAGCCGCAGTATCGTGGACGAGATCGACAAGATCATCGATGAGATCCAGGCAGATCCGGACATCCGCTGTGTCGTGCTTCACAGCGACAAGAACTTTGCGGCAGGCGCGGATATCAAAGGCATGGCAGAGTGCAATGAAGAAGAAGCAAAAGCCTTCTCCTTTACGCCGACCTTTAACAAAATTGAGAAGATGCCGCTTCCGGTGATCGCGGCCATTGAGGGCTACGCACTGGGCGGAGGCATGGAATTTGCGCTGACCGCCGATATCCGCATTGCCGGAAAAACCGCGAAAATGGGATTTCCGGAAGTGACCCTTGGCATTTTCCCAGGTGCAGGCGGGACTATCCGCGCGCCACGGATCTGCGGGGAAGCTTTTGCCAAAGAGCTGATCTTTACCGGTGACGCAGTCAGTGCGGATCGGGCGCTGCAGATGGGTCTTGTCAACCAGGTGGTCGAAGAAGGCGAAGCGCTGGCGGCAGCGATGAAAATGGCCGGAAGGATCGCTAAACGCGGCCCGGTTGCCGTTCGCATGGCCAAAGATGTTGTGACCAGAGGCATCCAGGAACCGGATATGGAAAAAGCGATCGAGATCGAAACAAAAGCATGGCCGAAGCTGTTCCGCACGGAAGACCAAAAAGAAGGCATGCGCGCATTTATCGAAAAGAGAAAACCCGTTTATCAAAACAAGTAGGAGGCAACCGCTCATGGAAGAGAAAAAATTAACCTCAAAAGATTTATTGAATCAATTGACGGCAAAGCACTATGACAACGCATTGAAGGCAAAGGCGGAAGGCAAGCCGGTCGTATGGGCGACATCCATCTGCCCGAACGAACTGCTGGACGCGATGGATCTTGCGACCGTATATCCGGAGAACCATGCCGCGGCCATCGGCGCGCGCAAAGAAGCAATGAAATTCATCGAACATTCCGAGGGCATCGGATACAGCGCGGATATCTGTTCCTACGCGCGCGTCAATATGGGCTATGTTGACATTCAGCACGCGGAAGCGCAGGACATTCCGCTTCCGGACATTATCTTCAGTTCCTCGAACATCTGCCACACCGTACTGAAGTGGTATGAAAATATCGCAACCAAACTGCATATTCCGATGATCTTATTCGATATGCCGTTCAACCATACATACGAAGTCCCGGAAAACGCGACGAAATATATCAGAGGTCAGATCGAAAACGCGATCAAGCAGCTCGAGGATTTTACCGGAAGAAAAATGGATTACGACAAGCTGGCGGAAAAGATGGCGATGAACAACGCCACCTGCGAATGGTGGAAAAAGGCGACCGACTGGGGCAAGGTCACGCCTTCCCCGCTGAACGGCTTTGACATGTTCAACTACATGGCCATGATCGTCTGTATGAGAAGTTCCGAGGACGGTCACAAGCTGTTCAAGCTCTGGTATGAAGAATTAAAAGAAAAAGCAGAACAGGGCAAGGGACCTTGGAACAGTGCAGAAGAACAGTACCGTATCATCTGGGACGGTATCGCATGCTGGCCGCATCTGTCCACAACCTTCAAACTGCTCAAAAAATACGGCATCAACATGGTAACCAGTACCTACCCGAACAGCTGGTATAAGGTATATGAGACCAACGATCTGGATGGCATGGCCAGAAGCTATACCGGAAACTACGCGAACCGCAATCTGGATTACGGCAGCGACCAGATGGAACGCCTGATCAAAGACTTCAACGTAGACGGCGTTGTTTTCCACAGCAACCGCAGCTGCAAGCTGATGGACTTCAGAACGTATGAAGTACAGAGAAGGATCACCGAGAAAACCGGATGCCCATCCGTTATCTTTGACGGTGACCAGACAGACCCGAGAGTCTTCAGTGACGCACAGTATGAAACCAGAATCCAAGCCCTGGTTGAAATGATGGAAAAGAACAAAGAAGCGAAGAGAAGAGGTGACATCTAATGGCTTACAAAGATACCATTCAGCAATTATGCGATGCAGCGCTGCATCCGGGCAAAACCGTTGCTCAGACGCAGAAAGAAACCGGAAAAGATTTAGTCGGATGCTTTCCAATCCACACGCCGGATGAGATCGTATACGCGGCAGGATGCGTGCCGGTCGGCATGTGGGGCGGCAGTACGGAGATCCAGCTTGCGGATAAATATCTTCAAAGCTTCTGCTGTTCCGTTATGAGGACCAATATTGAATTCGGCATGCGCGGCGTTTATGACAAGCTGAAAGCGGTCATCATCCCGACCTTCTGCGATACCCTCAAGTGCATCGAAGAAAACTGGAAAGTCGCGGTCCCGCAGGTTCCGGTCATCGGCATGGCCTATCCGCAGCACAGAGACCTCAAGGTCGGCATGGAATTCATGATCAGCGAGACCAAACGCGTAAAACACGAACTGGAACTGATCTTAGGCAAGATCATTCTGGAAGAAAAAGTGGAAGAGGCGTTTGCCATTTATGAAGAATACCGCAAGACCATGCGGGAATTTACAGAAGTCGCGGCAAAGCATCCGGAGATCATCGGCGCGAAGACGCGCTACCTGATCATCAAAGCCGGACAGTTCATGGACAAGGCTGTTTACACCGAAAAGGTGAAGGAGATCATCGACGGTCTGAAAGCGGAAGCACCGTCGACCTTCAAGGGCACCAAAGTGATCCTGACCGGCCTGATGCCGGAACCGGTAGAAGTACTTGATATCTTCGAAGAAAACCAGGTAGCGGTCGTCGGAGATGACATGAGTTTGGGTTCCCGCCTGTGGAGAACGCCGGCCAGAGAAAATGTGGAAGACGTTTATCAGAAGATGGCTTACATCGTAGCAGACCAGAAAGGGGATACCTTCCTGTATGAACCGCAGAAGCAGCGCGGCCCGATGCTGATCGAGATGGTAAAGGAAACCGGCGCGGACGCAGTTGTCGTGATGATGATGAAATTCTGCGATCCGGAAGAATACGATTACCCGATCTACAAGGCAGAATTGGAAGAAGCCGGCATTCCGGAACTGTATCTTGAAACGGATCAGCAGTTGACCACGTTCGAACAGATCCGGACCAGAGTACAGAGCTTCACGGAAATGCTCCTTTAAAAAGAAAGTGCGAGGAAGACAGACATGTTTTTAGGAATCGATATTGGATCGTCATCAACGAAAGTTGCGATCTTAAATGATAAAAAAGAACTTGCGGGTGTATCCGTCATCAACCTGGGGACAGGTACCAACGCGTTTGAGGATGTGATCGCGGATGCGCTCGCGCAGGCGAACGCTTCCAAAGATGACATTCAGTATACGGTTGCGACCGGTTATGGACGGGTGAATTTCCAAGGCGCCGATAAGCAGATCACCGAGATCACCTGCCACGCAAAAGGCGTGAATTATCTGACACAGGACGCCAGAACCATCGTGGATATCGGCGGCCAGGATGCCAAGGTCATCAAGCTGGATCAGAGGGGGAGGGTTGCTAATTTTGTTATGAATGAAAAATGCGCGGCCGGAACCGGGCGGTTCCTGGAGGTTATGGCAAGAGTCCTCGGATGCAGACTGGACGATCTGTCGGGACTGGCAGACCAGGCCACAAAAGAGATTTCCATAAACAACACCTGCACCGTCTTTGCCGAAAGTGAAGTTATTTCAAGACTTGCAGCCGGCGAAAAAGTCGCGGATGTGGCAAGAGGCGCGCATGTGGCGATCGCAAAACGTGTGATGGGAATGTGCAACCGCGTCGGATATGAACCAAAGGTTGTGATGACCGGCGGCGTGGCGCTGAATGCGAATATGGTCAATGCACTTTCACAAGAAATGGGATGCGAGATTGAAGTGGTGCCGCACTGTCAGGCAGCCGGTGCGATCGGAGCAGCAACCTTTGCCTATGAAATATTTAATAAGTAAGGAATAAGGAGAACAACTATGGCATTAA
>DJPG01000039.1:0-1269 GCA_002439735.1 Firmicutes bacterium UBA6418
GTGCCCGTCCTGAATTTCAAAGGACAGATCGTCCACCGCCAGAAAATCGCCGTAATACTTCGTCAAATGCGTCACTTCGATCATGCGCACCGCTCCTTCCGGTTTGATTACCCGGTGATTATACGAACGCGACTTGAAATGAGCTTGAAAAAACGCCTGTGCTTTCCGATCGGAACGCACAGGCGTTTGCTATTTTTGATTTTTACAGGCGCACGGTGAACGTGATCTCCCTGCCGTTCTGCCTTGCCTTGATCGTGCCGCCGTGGGCTTCCGCGGTCGCTTTTGCGATGGAAAGCCCAACGCCGCTGCCGCCGGTGGCGGTGTTTCGTGATACGTCCGGGCGGTAGAAGCGTTCAAAAAGCCGCTTGCAGTCGAGCTTTTCATCGCTGCTGAGCGTATTATAGACTTCGATCTCCGCACGTTTTCCGCTGCGGCAGACGTGCAGCCGAATGACGCCGCGCTCGGCAGAATATTTGACCGCGTTGTCCAGCAAAATCGACACCAGCTGGCCAATCGCCGTGCGGTCGCCCGTGACCGTGATTCCATCTTCAATGTACTGCGTATATTCCTTGCCTTTTGCAGCTGCCAGAGACGAAAACGGCTCCGCGATCTCCCACACGGCGTCGCTGAGCGAAAACTCCGTGCGTTCCGGAAACGGATTTTCCTCGTCCAGCCGGCAGAGCGTCACAAGGCTGGAAATGAGCCGGGAGAGCCTTCCGGACTGCGACTGAATGCTTTTGACCCATTCGTTTTCGCCGCTCTCCATCGCCAGCACGTCCGCACTCGTGGAGATCGCGGTCAGCGGGGTTTTCAGCTCATGGCTGGCGTTCGTGATGAACTGCTTCTGCGCGGCAAGATTCCGGAGGTACGGCGCGATGGCGCGCCCGGAGAACAGCACGACCAGCGCAAACACCAGAAGAAGACTCCCGCCCGCCACGGCGAGCGTGATGAAAAGCAGCGACCGGATAGTTTGCAGCTCCCGCTCGGAATTGAGGAAGAGTACCACCGTTTCATTTTCGCTTCGTTCCACCAGATAGCGATAGCCGTCCTTGTAGCCGCGTGTTTTCCCGCTGGACAGCGCCGCGCGTGCATAGCTTTCCGCGTCCGTCTCCGAGACGGAGGCGACATAGTCCTGATTGATGGTCTGAATTTCGCCGCCGTGCGTGCAATGCACGGAGAAAAAGCGCAGCGAATACTGCACCTCCGGCGAAAAGTGCATCCAGTCGTCAAACGGCGGCGCGCCGCGCCCGTCCGAGAACGGCGCGTCCA
>DJPG01000039.1:1328-5104 GCA_002439735.1 Firmicutes bacterium UBA6418
TCCAGCGCCTCGTCCTGCTGGCGCGTGATATTGCGGTAATTGCCGATGTTCAGCACGAAAAGCAGCACGACAACGACCGATGAAATCGCCGCCATCGCAGAACCGATGAACCGCCAGCGCATCTTTTTTAACATCCGTTTTCCTCCAACGCATAGCCTGCGCCGCGAATGGTTTTGATCTCAATATCTGCTTGCAGCGATTTGAGCTTCTTGCGCAGAAAGCCGATGTACGTCCAGACCACGTCCATCTCTGCCTCCGCGTCCAGCCCCCAGACCTTTTCCATCAGATGCTCCGAGGAAAAGACCTGATGCGGATGACGGAGAAACAGCTCCATAAGCTGATATTCCTTGTTGTTCAGCCGAATTTCTCCCGCAGCAGTTTTCAGCAGATATTGGCTGCAATCCAATGCGGTATTTCCAAAGCTGAGTATGGTCGACGCGTAAGTGCTGCTGCGCCGGGTGAGAGCGCGCACACGCGCCAAAAACTCACTTGCGTCGAAAGGCTTCGGCAGATAATCATCCGCACCCGCGTCCAGCCCTGTCACACGGTCTTCCACTTCCGCTTTCGCAGTCAGAAACAGCGCAGGCGTCGTAATGCCGAGCGCCCGGACCTCTCGTAAAACCGTCAGGCCGTCCATGCCGGGCATCATAATATCCAGCACCAACGCGTCGTAGTTTGCTGTCCGGATATAATCGAGCGCGTCTTTTCCGTTGAATACCACATCGACGGCGTACTTGTTCCGCTCCAGCATGACCTTCAAAGCCCTTGCAATCGTCACTTCATCTTCCGCAATCAGGATGCGCATGGGAACTCCCTCCAATCTGCAACGATTTTAGCACGGCAAGCCAAAATGAGCTTGAAATTATAAAACAGTATAGCAAAAAAGCATGCCGGAGAAAAGCACGAACCGCGAAAATTTTATTGTTCGCAGCGCGCTGCTTTTCAAGTGCATTTCAGGTCGTGTTGATAAACTGACGCTACTGACAACAGAAAGGAGCATCACAATGGAGCTTAGCGTGCTATTAAGACCGCTATGTGCTTTGCGCGCATAGCGGTTTCTTATTATTGATCAAGTTCAAAATACGATGAAAATTTTTTGAAGACAGGCTTGAATTCAAAAAGCCGGTCAAGCTGGTTGGAGAAAAAACCGATAATCGTTCCGTTCAACGTAGCCATTACAAGCGTGCCCCAGTTCAAACCCACAAGTTTTCCGAAGAAGCAGAATGTCATGACCGTACTTGCAAGCAGTAACGTAAGATCAACACCTGTTTTGAAAACGGATACCTTAATCTTATATTTCAGCGAAACGGCCTTTACGAAAAAGTCGTAGACCTGCGGGTACAGGTATGTTTTGAGGAAAAGTGTAACTGAAAACGCAGTTAGAAGCATGCCGATGATGAACATCGGAATCC
This sequence comes from Firmicutes bacterium UBA6418, assembly GCA_002439735.1. Taxonomy (GTDB): domain Bacteria; phylum Bacillota; class Clostridia; order Peptostreptococcales; family Anaerovoracaceae; genus CAG-238. The sequence goes on from DJPG01000039.1 coordinate 2,741, forward strand.
GAATCGGCAGCGCTATGCTGCCCGGTTCTGTGACAGCAGGATTAAAACACGGGATTAGTCGCCATAGATCCAAAACCGCACCGTAGATCAGGCATGTCGCAAACGACGCCAGAAAGATCGGACGAAATTTTTTCAAAACAAGGCACAACACAATAAACACGCCGGCTTGCATGATGTATTCCGCCTGACCGAACGTAATTACACCGATTTTCAGACTGAGCAAATAGGCAGGTGCTACGATCATGGAAATTCCAAAATTTGCCGCAGTCAGAGTTGCTACGGCAAGCGATAACAGGATGATCGCCAGGATATAGGTGAGTTCTGACGATACGCAAATCTTTTTCCGCACGGAGCTATTCTCCTGCGACGTTTGTGTTTTAGTCATATCTGTCCCTCCAACATAAGAAAACGCCATACACCGATATAGGTGCATGGCGAAAAAAGCAATTGCGCTTTGAAAAATCCATACCAATTTTGTTGTTTTATTATAATGCATACAATGTTTCCTGTCAATACAGCAGAAAGAACAGGAACGCGACCATGATAAAAGACGCTCTTAAACTGCCGTGTAAGCAAATTAAAACAGAATTGAAACAAAAACAATTGGAAGCCAGATCATTCTCTGCGCATCGGATATTTCTGATACAGCCATTGCGTAAATTCATCCTTCGAGATTTTTCCGTTTTCACATTTCTCTTTTTCCTTCTGCGCCTCCTTGCTCCACGCGGAGAATGCTTCCTGCGAAATTTTGCCTGCGCGGATCCATGCGAAGCGGCGTTTATACTCACGGCGGTAAATTTTCAGCAGCTCGTCCTGCGCGTGGCTTTGCACATACTGCCGCATCGCGCCGACCTCTTTGCAGGTGCGCCCGCGGCTGTCAAAGACACGGCTGCAATACTCTGTGCTGCCGTGAACTGTGAGCGCAAAATACATGCCGCAGTTTTTGCAGGTGCGCATCATGATTTTTTCCTGAACGCACTTGCGCAGGGAAAAGTCGATCAGATCGTACATACTTTGCGGATAAAGCACCTCGGCGAACTGCTTCTCCTCTACAAACTCGAACGAAATTTTCAGCGGCTGAAAGTCAAATTTCTGCAAAGACGGTGCCTGTTCGTATGCCTGCACCCGAATAGAAAAATCCACGTCGGTCATGCTTGCGTCCAGAACCGTTTGAAACAGACGCAAAATTTGCTGCTGCATGGTGGCAAGATTACTTGGAACGTGCGCCAGTTCTTTGTGCGGCAAAAGTCTCGTCGGATTTTTGCAATCCGGTGTCGCTAATTTTAATCTATCGCTCCAATCCAGCCACAGGTAGAAAAAATACGGATGCGCGTCCTTGAAATCGTCCAGAAGCTTCTGAACCGGCTTCAGACATTTCGCGTCCCGCGTCTGGTAAAACTTTATCAGTGAGCGCTCCGCTTCATGAAATCGATCTTCCCATTGATTCACGTCATAATACACGAACGACAGCAGACTGTCCGGAAACGGGCGGTCTGCTATTTTTGTGGACGAACGGAAATTGTCATCGCTATACATCAGGGTTTCGCTACCACCTAGAAGATAAAATTTGCACTGAAAATTCGACATGACTGTACCTCAAAATGGATTTATAGAAATATAAATTATAAATTAGTCTTGACAGTACTTTAGAGTTATGTTAGTCTAAAATAGAAAACGAGTCTATTGACTAATTATAAGTCTAAATCATGTAACACAGAATGTCAATAGCAAATGGAAAGGAAGTGAAAAAATGACCAAACTGGAAACCATCACAGCGGAAGATCTGCAAAACAGGACATATGAACCAACGCATTTTCTGGTGGAGGGACTCATTCCAGAGGGGCTGCACATCCTCGCAGGTGCGCCAAAGATCGGTAAGTCTTGGTTGGCATTGTGGCTTTGCTTGTGCGTTTCGCAGGGACAACCGCTCTGGAATTTCGCAACAATGCAGGGCGAGGTTCTGTATCTCAGCCTTGAAGATTCGTTCCAGCGTATCCAGACGCGGCTCTTTGATCTGACCGAGGATGCACCGCCGACGCTGCATTTTGCGATCATGGCTGACACATTAAAGCACGGACTGGAACAGCAGATCGAGCAATTTTTGACCGAGTATCCGGCAACAAAACTCGTTGTCATCGACACGCTGCAGCGTGTGCGCAGCACGGGGAGCGACAGCAATCTGTATGCAAATGACTATCAGGACATCGGGCTTCTGAAAAAACTTGCAGACAAGCGACACATCGCAATCCTCTTGATTCATCATCTGAGGAAACTCCATGACGATGATCCCATGAACATGATCTCCGGTTCGACGGGGTTAAGCGGCGCAGCTGACTCGGCCTTTGTTCTGCAAAAGCACTCTCG
>DJPG01000039.1:5134-5517 GCA_002439735.1 Firmicutes bacterium UBA6418
TCTCGACTTGCCAATGTCGCTTCGCTGCATTGTACCGGTCGTGATATCCCTGACCGGACTTTGAAACTCGAATTCGGTGAAGAAGATCACGTCTGGAAACTGCTTGAGGACAGCAAAACTTGCAGCACAACTTCTAAGATTTCAACGCTTCAGATTGAAAAGCTTCTCTCTGAACTTCTACAAAAAGAGCCTGAGATCAGCGCCCCTGCAAAAGCGTTGCTGGAGAAGATCGACCCTGCCAGAATTGAGGGCTGGACACCGAACAGCTTCTCACACCAAATTCGAAAAAGCATTGACGCTCTAAGGAAAAACGGTATTTTCGTATCGTTCCGAAAGAGCAACGGAGAGCGCCTCATCTGCCTGAAAAGGGTCGATGGTGCCGA
>DJPG01000083.1:0-17825 GCA_002439735.1 Firmicutes bacterium UBA6418
TCTATCAAAATTACGGTGGACTTATGAAAGTAAAGACCTATTTTGATACCAAATGCACACGGAACTGACCTTTTATTAAAAGGTTCACCCACCATTAAAAGGTGTAGGAATAATTAAAAAGTTCTAATTTTATCCATCGAACCGCAACAAAGGCTATATCTTTTCAAGGCGCTCCTGGGCGACAGAACACCAACGCTCTTCAAGCTCAATTCCTATCCACTTAATTTTGTGACCTTGTTTGTTTAACTTCTCACAGCACACACCCAATGTGCCAGAACCATGAAATGGATCTAATATTATTCCTTCATAGAGTCCCTCTGAATTTTTAGGGCAAAATGCCTTGATGATTTCAGTAATTAGAGCTTCTGGTTTTTGAGTAGGATGGGGCGTTTTTTCATCTTGAAACAGCTTTCCTGCAAGAGTGGGAAATGCCCAGACATCTCCACGCATAGCACCGAGCGGATTTGGTTCCCACTTTACCCGTTCTCCCTTTGAGTTTTTGTAATAAACAGGATTTTTCAGACGTTCTGCACTTTTGTAGGGAATCCGAACATCGTCAACATTATAAACCCATTTCTTGGGTGATTTTGAAAACCAGAGAAACGGCTCATATTGCGTAAGCGGTGCTGTGGTAAGCCGACTAAAGCCGTTTTCATAGTACCAAATATTCATTCGCCGATAATTCAGCCCCACCTCATACATGATGGACTGAATGAAACCGATATAGTGATGAATACCGAACCATATGATACTTCCATTTGGGACAAGCAGGTCACGACATAATTCAATGCGTTTTTTTGAAATCGTCAGGAATTCCTCTAACGAAAGTTTGTCACTGTTGTTTCCGAAGTCTTTATTGAGGTTATAAGGGGGATCAGTCAGCACGAGGTCGACTTTTATTCCTGCATCCAGCATATTTTGAAGGAGAACATCTGAGTCCCCACAGATTAATCCAGTATATTTCTCGGCCATCACTTTTTGTCCTTTCTGAAAATCAGTATGTACTGATGATGTATGTTTTCCACATAGGCAAAAGGATATCCGTATGGCAAGAGAGTTTTATGGTTTTGAAGGAGGACTTTGACCCCTTGCAGCGTAATCTTATAACCGTCTGAAGTCGTCCTTTTATTTAGTGCCTGAATCAAATCACTGTGAAAACTTATAAATTCAGATTTGTTTCTGAAATCAGAAACAACCAAGCACATATACTTTTTGGGTTGCAGAATCCTGCCACATTCAAGAAATACATCATCAACGAGAATGCGAAGAAAATCCTCATAGCTTTTGATATTTGCAAGGTCATCCTCGTCATTATCCGAGTAGTTTGTAGCTAAATTATTGGCCAAGCGCTCTTTCTTTACCTTGTAATCGGCTTTCTTGTTCAGAATCGACCAGTAAGGGGGGCTTGTAACCATAAAATCGAATGAGCAGGTACTCAGTTTCTTCAGTTCCTCGCGTGTATCTCCAAGAATAAAAATGTGCTTCTTTGATGCTCCTTTACCAACCTCTGTTTCCAATCGTTCAATCGCTAAATTATGCCATTTCTCTTGTAGCTCAATGCTCGTGCAAACCCGGCCCTCCAATTCACATGCTTTTGCAGTAGAGCCTACTCCGCCAAAGGGATCAAGTACCATCATGCCTTTTTTGGTGAAAAAGGTTATAAGGTGAGAAATATCCTGAAAAGAAAAAGGCGCAGGATGCTGACGCTCAATTTGTGCATGGGGATGTTTTGCACCGAGTCCTTTCTGATAAAAGAAGCTTTTTGTTTCAGGAAGCCACTGGGAGCCATTTAGATCGTTTAGAGTATTACGAGGATCTACTGGCTTATCATCAACAACTAATTCGGGATTTTTCATTGAATTTTCATCATCTTCAGAATTAACTCGTGATGGCATATCGCTTATAACCTCCACAAGCGCTTCCGAATTCGCACCAGGCTTCATTTGATACGGATTCTGGGGTGCAATGATAGTGCGGCTTTTCTCTTTGTATTTCTCCAATTGACTTACGGGAAAACGTCTCTGCCCACCAGGAGTTTTTGATGGCAGGAGAATACCTTGGTCAACCATTCTGTAAATAGTTGAAATACTTACTCCGAGTATTTCAGCCGCTTGTTTAGTTCCAACTATATTATCGGACATCTTATCGTTCCGCCTTTCTGCGTAGTAATCATCGTCTCATATTATACCACGCAGTTCAATACTTGTCAAGACTATTCAACACTTTTCACATTATTCCTCGTTTTTATTTCATAGGCTCTACAATTCCCAATTCCTTATCGCTTAGGGGAATATCATCACAGTCAACCTGGATGCAAAGAATACGCCTTAAGTCCATATTGTCATAGTCGATGTAGTATCGATCATCTTCTGGTTCAAAAATACATCCATTCCACAAAAGGAACATTAAAGCCCCAACGGTTATGGTTCCGATTTTGATTCTTTCAACATTTTTTACATCTCTTACGACCTGCCAATATCCCTGCCGCGCATTTGGTAATTGCAAACAGATTACGAGAGCTTTATTGTCATGCTTATGTACTCCATATCGCGTGTTAAGAACCGCAATATCATCCAGGATTCCTCTGGAAGCATCGAGCGTGTCTCTTCCAAATTCTATTTCAACAGCACCAAATGAACCTGCCGGAGAAGAATAAATTGCATCCATACGAGTATACACATCACCAATCCTTCGTGTTGAACATTTACATCCCAAAGCAATCAATAAGCTCCGACCGACGGCGTTGTGATAATTACTTTTTAAGTGGAACAGTTTGTCGTAAATCGACTCAAATAATCTGTCAGATGCGTTGAGGGATACACCCACACGAGGTGTTCTTATTAACTGTTCAATCTGATGTAGATGGACAGCCTGTGTTGTCGTATCTGTTTTCCTACTTTCTACATACTTTGTAGGGACTCTGTTTATCTCCAGTCTGGCTTTATCTGAAAAGAACAATGCACCTACGGGGCAGCGACTAACGCAAACACCACAATTTATGCATTTCTTTGAATCGATTACAGGTGTTGCTGAAGAATTGTCCCATGAAAGTGCTTCAACAGGGCAAGTGTTAATAGATTTATCATTTGGAAATCCCTCAACATAGTCGCACTCAATCTCGTCATGGGAAAAATACATACATCTGGGGTTTGTGCAGCTGATGCATCCAATATGGCATTCATCGCCATTTCTGAAATGTGCCGTTCCAGGAATCCCCTGATGTATTTCTATTGAAAAAGGCATCTCCCTCAGGATGGAGAGAGATTGCCTGTTCGTTCCTTCCTTAAATACTCGCATTGACCAATCCCTCCAATGTGTATAGTTTTTCTTTGTCAAAGCCCCTTCCGTCAACGAGAATGCTCACTGCGAGCGAGAGCAGCGACTTCAAATCAATCACTCCAATTCTGTATCCATATGTCTCCTTAAAGTCAGCGATGAGACGGGTTACCTCGGCGCGTTCATTTGGCATATAGTACCCTACAGCCAATGTAGTAACATCAGGCAAAGTGATGTGTGTTTTGCGCGACAAGAGAATAATTTTATTTTCCAAAGCCTGCCGTATTGCTTTAATGGAAAGATGTTGTTCTTCAGTCGGCGATTTAATCTCGATGGGAATACTTCTCTCTGGGTCATCAATAATTGCATCCCACCGAGCGCCATTATCTCCAGGTCTGGAAAAAGAGCAATCAAACCCCATGATTTTGAACAGCGTGGCTATCAGAGGATAGAAGGTCGTTTGTGTTGCATCAATGTAATAATCGAATAGATCGTTTACAATTGCACGGCTGCTCTTTCCGTCCTCGACCATCTGATTGACGCGATATAAGAAATCTGAATCTTCTGGGGATGTTAGCATTTCCGTAGCAGCATCTTCTGCAATATTCAGCTTCCATACCTGAGTAGTATTCAGCAGACCTCTATCTCCCACTGCACTATCGAAAGTTTCAATGTGATGTTGAGACTCGATACCACTCCCCATTTTAAAGCCAAGAGCCTCTTCAACTTGAGTACGGCGAATTGTTTGCGATGGTGAGAACAACAATGCTTTACCGCCGAGGATAGTTTCACACAGCGCAGCATCAGCGTCCATTGTCTCTTTAACTCCAGACATATCATAACCTGCTCTGAGAAGCATAGAGTATGTACCCAACCTAATCATGGAATGCTGCATGTGCGAATCCAGGTTGACATACTTATCAAGGCGCATGTCGTACATATCTTTAATACTTTCATAGGTTTCGATTCCGTGTCTCGTGATTTGCAGACATGACATGGATTTTCCATACAATGACTTATTTTGTATAGATTCCACCCAATTGCAGCTTTTCATAAACGCAATAGGAAGCCTTGTGCAGTTATCAACAGGAGTGGGCTTCATTCCAAGACTTGTAGCCAAATCTGCAAATGCCGTTTTGAGGCGTTTGTAATCACCGCGTAATGACTTAATATACTGAATCATCCTTCTATATGCTTTCTCATCCTCATCGTTGACACTCATCGGGCCAAGACACAATTCGTGCTTGTACATAATGCCATCCAAGTCAATAAAAGAACGCAAGGCACATTTGAAAAAGCGCACTTTTTCATCATAGCGCATTTTATCTGTCAACTGTGTAGGATTGTTAATACCGAGAACGCACTGCTCGTAAAGTTTAGAGCAGTCTCCAGTTGATAAAGCCACATGAATGCCAATATATGTAAACACCAAAGGATACGAGGCTTTTTCGCTGTAAGGGGTTACCCATCCAAGCATACGAAAAACCTCGGCATACATTTTTGCGTTCATCAAAGCAGAGTTCATGCTTTCCTGATCTGTATGGCTTAACCGAAGGGCATCATCACCGGCGTAACCGTAGGCTGTCATAAGTCGACCTTGTGCAATTACGACAGCCATATCCTCAAGGGTAAAATAAGCTTGGTCGCATAAAGCACCATAAAGTTGTTTTATCACCTGAACCTGCGTTGAGTACTGCGTTCCAGGATTTCTAAATCTTATCATATGCTGGCCCCTCCTACACATTTTCTAAACCTTGCATAAATGCTGTTCACTGGGTACTAAAGAGATGTGATTTGCTATTTCACACCAGGTTCTTTTATATATCCCTTATTCTGTTATTGTTCCGTTCTTGATGTGGCAACTGATACCTTGCTCATTACAGAACGTTATTACCTCCGTAGCCTTTTCGTTGAAGAACTGCTTGTACTGGGCAAAAGCAGTAACTTCGGTGTTGTAATTCATCCGACCGAATATGATCCTGTCAACGAAGCTCACTTCCTCCAGCAACACCTGCAAGTCTTGCCTGACAATGTTTGGTGTCGGGAACGGCTCGATGCTCACCCATGTTTTGCATCCAGCATCATGTAAATCTCTCAGTGCTGCAAGCCGCCTTTCCCACGGCGCAGACCCCGGCTCCATGCGTTTCCTGAACGCTTCATTTGTAGTAATCAGCGTAACACCATACTCGTTTTCTTTTGAGAACTCTGCCAGCTCAATCGGCAAAATGCCCTTTGTGAGAACAGTGCACTTAATCCCAGCACCGTTGAGCTTCTTGATCGACTCCAAACTCATCTTCTGTATTTCGGGATACTCATACATAAACGGGTCCGTTGAAAAACACAGCTGTACAGATTTGATTTTATCTTTTAATCGAGGAATTTCTTTGTCCAGAAGTTCGAGTGTGTTCGACACCAGATAAGGCTCCAACCACTCATCATAGGACTTCACCTGACCGAAGCGTTTCTTCATCATAAAAGCGTAGCACGGATATTTACAGCCATGAGAGCAGCCTTGAATATGGTTCATCGTATAGTCCCCATACTCTACACCTGTCTTGTAGAGCATAGTTTTTCTTTCGATGTATCCTTTGACCTTTTTCATTCTGTAATTCCTCTATGTACAAAGCTAATCTTTCCGCGTGAAACCACTGCGTTATAGTTTTGCTTCAGTTCTTTCTTTATATCATTTCTGAACCCGTCCGACGGAAATATTGGGTGTTCATCAAGGACGGCCCAGAGATCATCAAATGCGACATTTGTCTGCCCATCAAAGCGACATTGGAGGTATTCTGCAATATCTTTTATGTAATAACAGAACTCATCAGTCATTGTTTTCAAGAATCCGTTTCCCTCAAAATCGAGCATAATCTGATTCTCGTTCCCGTGAGTGTTTTTTGTTGATGACTTTCCTCCAAATGTCTGCCAAGCAGACTGCTTGTACAACTTGAACCCTTTAATGTTGCCCGTGCAATGAATCAAGTTATACACAATGGCATTCTTCTCGTTGAAAAACGGAAAAGCAGCAATATAATACTGCCGGGATTTGTTCCGGTGAAGAGCCTTGATGATCTCCTCGACGCGCTTTTCATAAGCAGTCTTATCACTCCCGTAAGGAATAAGGTTTTCCAAGTCTGTTAGGTAGGTCTGCTCATATTTACTTCTCGCCGCATCCTTCTTAACCATTTTCACGGCTCTCATAGAATCGGAGACCATATGGTTAAGGATCACCTCACTCCAATTATTTATAAATGGTATGATTGCGTTCCAATCAATAGTGGCTTCAAACGGGTCATAAACGAGAAGGTAGTGCTTATTGTTGGACATTGTTTGCCCTAACCGCTTGGCCAGTTCATTCCCGTCCTCGGTCGTAATGTGAATATGAAAGTTGCGGCTTTCGTTCGGCATTAGCCCTTTTAGATGTTCTGTTCTGGCAGCACACAGATCGCTAAAAAACAGGTCAATCCGTTTATACGGGTACTGCCCCGCAACGTTGCGGAGGTATTTTGCAACACGAACAGGCGTGCCAAATGCCTGCTTACCATCGTCGTCAACGTATTCTCCGCTGTTTGACATGCAATCAATGAATACAAGCCCGGAGCAGTATTGATTCTGAAGTAGCTTATGTGCCCATGCCTCTACATACTTTTCGATTAGTTCAAACTTCTTAATCGTATGCGGATTAGCGTGACCTATTATCTCATCACTGCTGCTCACTATTTACTTCCTCCTCCGGAATAAGATCCATAATATCTCCGATGTTGCAGTCTAATGCCTTGCAGATTTTCATTAGAACTTCCATGCTCACGGTTTCACCCTTAGATAGTTTCGTGACAGAGGCCCAGCTGATACCCGCCGTAGCAAGTAAATCCTTCTTTTTCATATCTTTATCTATAAGCAGCTTCCATAGTTTTTTGTAACTTACTTCCATTGCGGTCTCCCTTCCTTAAATCTCAAAAGCCTGTTTCAGAGTTCGACTAAGATATTATATCACGAAAGTGTGCGAAACACAAGAGGTTTTCTCTGAAAACGCTCGAATTTGCACTGATTATGGTTGAAATTTCATCGTAGTTGTGGTATAATACATAAGTCCAATCTATTTCCGGTTAGGAGGGTGTGTCTTGTCCAAGAAGTATGATACGTTTGCGGCCTATCTTGAGGATGTGTACTATAACCAGATTTTCAGCAAAATAAAATCATACCTCTTTAACAACAAAGGTCGCTTGGATTTGTCGACTTCTGTTGTCCCAGACCCTTCCTATGTGGAATTGAGCGACTTTCAAATCATGAGCATCAATTACCATGAATCGGATACTGATAGGATTGAATGCAAGATTGCTATTCGTGCTGAAGTTGAAATTTCCGGACGCGGTCGTCGCGATTATGAAAGCGATACAACTGAGTGTTGGCTGTCAATTCCTTTCTCTGCGACTCTGAAGAACGGTCTTAAGAATGTTAACATAGGGTATGCATCCGAATACTCAAGAGAACTGTTCCGAGCAGAAGATGCACTGACCAAGTATTTAGTTCCATACATCTACGCAAAAGATCTCGATAAGCATGCAGAAAAATTTCTCGAAAGATACTGCCCACGAGCCTTAAAGGAACCAATGCCACTTCCTATCAAAGAGATCGTTGAGCAAATGGGTCTAACTGTTTATCATGCACCGTTGCCGGGTGGCATCTTTGGCCGTACATATTTTAATGATACAAATGTCAAAGTATATGGGAATAAAGCATGCACGGAAATAGTGGAGAAGTCCATCAGCTCTGGAACTGTACTTGTTAACCCCGATGTTTTCTTTATGAGGAATATCGGTTCTGTCAATAATACCGTAATCCATGAGTGTGTCCATTGGGATAAGCACTATAAGTTCTTCGAGCTTCAAAAACTCCTAAATCCTGACATCCAAGCGATTTCCTGCGCCGTTGTTGAAGAATATAAGAAAAAGCCAAACCAGCTCGAAGATGAGTTATCATGGATGGAGTGGCAGGCAAATGCGCTGACTCCCAAGATTCTAATTCCTGCAAAAACCGGTAAATCCAAACTGTCTGAAATCCTAAACAGACTTCGCAGTTCATTCCACGGCCATCTCCGAAACGGATACATTATGGAACTTGCAATCAGTGAGTTTGCCGACTTTTTCAAGGTATCTACAACTGCCGCAAAGATCCGTGCAGTTGAACTCGGCTTTGAACAGGCCGCAGGTGTGTTTAACTTTGTTGACGGTAAGAACTACCCACCGTTCTCTTTCCAAAAAGGCAGTTTGAAAAAAGGGCAGACTTTTATAATTGACCGCAACAACATTATCATTGAGTCCCTTTTTAATCAGAATCTTGCCGATGATTTCAAAGCGGGACGTTTTATCCATGCCGGGGGTCTGTTCGTTATCAATGATCCAAAGTATGTAAGTATTATTGAGGACACAGAACCGGCTCTTACCGAGTACGCATTAGAACATGTTGACGAGTGCTGCTTGGTATTCGACCGCACGACGAGAGTCAGTAGCCACTATGATGACTCTTTCTATCGGATCTGTTTCCTCTGCCGTGATGCCGATTCAAAGAGTTTTGTGGAGGCAAAATTCAATCCGAGAGAAGGCAAAAATGAGGATGTCCAGAAACGTGCCCGTGAAATGACCACTATCGCAGCAGAGGCAAAGCGGATATCAGATATTCTGGCTGAAATACCATCCTCATTCTGCGGCACCCTCGATTATCACATTAAACGTCGTAAATATACCAACGAAAAGTTGGAAGAACGCACTGGCATCAGCTCACGAATGCTTCAGGATTATCGGAATAAGAAGGATGCCAAACCTACTTTGCAGAGTGTGCTTGCACTCTGTATAGGTCTAAACCTACATCCATCTTTCTCTTATGACCTGATTGCAAAGGCTGGATATAACATTATGACCGCCTCCGAAGAGTTTCTCGTTTATCGGTACTTGATTGATAATCACCACATGGAAAACATTTTTATGTGGAACGAAAAGCTGCGGGATGCCGGTATTCCGCAGCAATTACCTAAAAACGGGAACAAAATGACCGCTTCTTAAAATAATTCGGAAGTCGCACTTCCGGCATAGAATCCTGATTTATCAAGGCTCTTATGTCTTTCGAGACATGGGGCCTTATTTTTTTGCCCTTTTGCAGGCTTTTCGGCTATTAAAACCGGAAGTGCGACTTCCTCGTGAAAATACGGATTTTCAATAAAATAGTACTTGTGAGTTAAATCTCACGCTTTCAAACGGTACGCCCGCTGGCCCCGGACGATCCAGTACCGCTTGATGGGACAAGTTAATACGAACAGCTGCCTACTGGATAAGGAAGCTGCAGACCGGAACGGAGGATTCTCCGTCGGGACTGTGGTTGGATTTCTATACCCATTTTGCAGCTGACCATAAGAGTTTCCTCCGTTCCACGCAAATCGAACGGAGGAAATTTTTATGGAAAACGAAGCAAAGAAATTCTTTATTCCCATTGACGGGACACCCATCGAGGTTGGCGAGGAAGTTTACCGGGCGTACTACCGCCCAATCTGGAATATCCGCTACCACGCTCAAAAGAATGGCGAGTGCCGCTGTACCAAGGCTCAAATCTGGAAATGCGACGGCATTTGCCCCGGCTGCCCATTCTACGCTGCCGGGAAGAAGGTGTCTCTCGACACGGCCATCGGCGGCGAGGATGACGATCTTGCTCTCGGCGATACGCTGGCGGACGATGCGCCGACTGCAGATTCTATTCTTATGGACGAAGAACTGCTCAAGGCACTGTATGACGAACTCGACCGTCTTGACCCGGAGGGCAAACGCATCTGTGAGTTGATGATGCACCATTCGGAGCGTGAAGCCGCAGAAATCATGGGTATGGCGCGTTCCACTTTCAAGCGGCACTGGGCAAAAATCCGTGCGGTGCTCCAGGACAACCTCAAGGATTATTACATCTAATATCTTCCATCATCCCTTCGGCTGCGGAACTGCGGTCGAAGGGATAAATCTTTTTTTCGGTAAAAAGCGGACCGTTTCGACAGCTTCCCTCCAGTGGGTACTGAGGACAGCAAGACAACTCAGAACCTCGGAAAGGAGGAAACGCCAATGAACGAGTCCACAAACACCAAGCCCGTGAGCGATGAGGAACTGATCGGTGTGCTTACGGCAATCAGTGTAGTGTCAAAGCGTCTGGCAAAAAAGCTGATTCAGCTGAACCAGGCAAGTCAATCAGAGGAAGGAGGCAAACACGATGAGCAAAATGAGCGAAATGGAAGCGACTATCCGAGAGTTACGGGATATTGCATCTTCTATTAACGACATCGCCAACTGGCTGACCGATGCGTTCGGCAGCACTGACGATGCGGAGGCTGCATCTGCCCCGGCAAAGACATATTCGCTCGAAGAAGTCAGAGCAATTCTGGCAGAAAAGTCAAGGGATGGCTTTACTGCTCAGATTCGTGACCTTCTTCAGAAGTATGGGGCAAGCAAGCTCTCCGAGGTGGATTTCGCCCGGTACGGGGACCTTGTGGCGGATGCGGAGGTGCTGGGCAATGGGTAATCACGCTCTGCTTTCCGCATCCTCCTCCCACAGGTGGCTCAACTGCCCGCCTTCGGCAAGGCTGTGCGAAAGCTACGATGATAAGGGCAGCGATTTCGCCGCCGAGGGTACCGACGCCCACGCACTCTGCGAGTATAAGCTCCGAAAAGCACTCGGTATGGCGGCACAGGACCCGACCGAAAGTCTTACCTGGTACAGCACCGAAATGGAGGACTGCGCCAACGGCTATGTTGCCTTTGTAATGGAACTGGTCGCGGAAGCAAAGAAGGTCTGTGCTGACCCTGTTGTGCTGATCGAACAGCGGCTTGATTACTCCAAATATGTAAAAGAGGGCTTCGGCACCGGCGACTGCGTCATCATCGCAGACGGGACGCTACACATTGTGGATTACAAGCATGGGCGCGGAGTCCTGGTGGAAGCCGACGATAATCCGCAGATGAAGCTATATGCCCTCGGTGCGCTGGAGCTGTTCGACTGCATCTATGACATCGACACCGTCAGCATGACGATTTACCAGCCCAGGCGCTCCAATGTCAGCACCTTCACCATTCCGAAGCAGGAGCTTTGCGAATGGGCAGACAAGGTTTTGACGCCGACCGCAGAGCTGGCCTTCCAAGGCAGCGGCGAATATCACTGCGGCGAATGGTGCCAGTTCTGCAAGGCAAAAGCGGATTGCCGCGAGAGAGCCAAAGCCAATATGGAGCTTGCCCGATATGAGTTTCGGCAGCCGCCTCTGCTCACGGATGAGGAGGTCGAAGAAATTCTCGGCCAAATCGACGGGCTGACTACCTGGGCGTCCGACATCAAGGACTACGCGCTACAGGCGGCTATCAGCGGAAAACAATGGCCCGGCTACAAGCTGGTCGAGGGACGCTCCAACCGAAAGTACACAGACGAACACGCCGTCATCGCCGCCGTGACCGCCGCAGGGTACGACCCTTATGAACACAAGATTCTCGGTATTACCGCTATGACTGCGATGCTCGGAAAGAAGCAATTCAACGCAATCCTCGGTGACTTGATCACCAAGCCACAAGGCAAACCCACGCTTGTGCCGGAAAGCGATAAAAGACCGGAAATGACAACCATTATCGATGATTTTAAGGAGGACAACTGATATGTCGAATTCTACCACTAAGCTCGTAAATCCCATGAAGGTCATTACCGGCAAAGATACCCGCTGGTCCTACGCCAATGTCTGGGAAGCGAAATCCATCAACGGAGGCACACCGAAGTTCAGTGTCAGTCTCATCATTCCCAAGTCTGACACCGTAACCGTCCAGAAGATCAAGGCGGCTATTCAGGCAGCCTATGAGGAGGGGCAGGCCAAGCTCAAGGGCAACGGCCGCTCCGTTCCGCCTTTGACTGCCATTAAAACACCCCTGCGCGATGGAGACACCGAGCGTCCGGATGACCCCGCCTATGCCAACAGCTACTTTATCAACGCCAACTCCGCAACTGCTCCCGGTATCGTGGACGCCGACTGCAACCCAATCTTGACCCGCTCCGAGGTTTACTCCGGCGTGTACGGTCGTGCCAGCATCAACTTCTACGCCTTCAACAGCAACGGCAACAAGGGCATTGCCTGCGGGCTGAACAACCTTCAGAAGATCCGTGACGGCGAACCTCTCGGCGGCAAGTCCAGCGCAGCGTCCGATTTCGCCACCGATGTGGACGAAGATTTCCTATCTTGAGGAGGTGTGCAGCATGAGTATTACCACGATTCTTTGCATTCTGCTTCTGTCCCTGTATCTGCTCCTGGCGGTGTTTTGGATCGTCAGATCCATCATTGACGCCGTCGATGACCGCAAACGCGATAAGCGCAATGTGGCATGGGAGGAAGAGCGCCGACAGCTTGAGAAGGAACACGCCCTTCGTGAGGTGGAGTATCACGAAGCCCGTATGAAAGAACTCAACAAAGAGTAATCTCCGATCCCGTGGGCGGTGGGAGTGTTCCTGCCGCCCATTCGGGCTATGGAAAGGATTCATGTATATGAAAACACTCAGTATCGATATTGAAACATACAGCAGCGTTGACCTTGCCAAATGCGGCATCTACAAATACACCGAAGCACCGGATTTTGACATTCTTCTCTTCGGATACTCCGTTGACGGCAGTCCCGTGCAGGTGGTTGACCTTGCCTGCGGAGAGACGATTCCTGCGGAGATTATTGCCGCCCTGACGGACACAGGTGTCACAAAGTGGGCGTTCAATGCGCAGTTCGAGCGGATATGCCTCTCACGCTGGCTTCGGAAAAACGGCAACTTTGATAATACCGGCTACAGCATCCCGGAGGATACCGTGGGAAACTATCTCAACCCTGCCTCCTGGAAATGCACCATGATCTGGTCTGCATATATGGGGCTTCCGCTTTCACTGGAGGGCGTCGGTGCCGTGCTTGGACTCGGAAAGCAGAAGCTGACCGAAGGCAAAGAGCTCATCAAGTATTTCTGCCAGCCTTGTGCGCCGACGAAGACCAACGGCGGTCGCACCCGCAATCTGCCGGAAAATGCTCCGGACAAGTGGGCCGCCTTCAAACAGTACAACGTCCGTGACGTCGAGGTCGAGATGTCCATTCAGGAAAAACTCGCCAAGTTCCCGGTTCCAGAAGCGGTCTGGGAGCAATACCACCTCGATCAGGAAATCAACGACAGAGGTGTCGCCCTCGATATGGAGCTGGTGCATCAGGCAATTGCCATGGACACCCGTTCCCGCAAAGAGCTAACCGATGCCATGAAGAAGCTGACCGCTTTGGATAACCCCAACTCGGTACAGCAGATGAAGCAGTGGCTTTCGGATAATGGCTTGGCGGTCGATTCACTGGGCAAGAAGGAAGTTGCGGAACTGCTCAAAACTGCACCGGCAGAGATGCAAAAAGTCCTTTCGCTTCGCCAGCAGCTTGCGAAATCCTCCGTCCGTAAATATCAGGCGATGGAGAAAGCCGTATGCGCAGACGGCCGCGCCCGTGGAATGTTTCAGTTCTACGGAGCCAACAGGACCGGTCGCTGGGCAGGACGCATTATTCAAATGCAAAATTTGCCACAGAACCATCTTCCTGATCTGGCCGAGGCCCGCAGCCTTGTCCGCTCCGGTGACTTTGATGCTTTGAAAATACTCTATGAGGATGTGCCGGATACCTTGTCGCAGCTGATCCGCACCGCATTTGTGCCGAAAAGCGGCTGCAAGTTTATCGTTGCCGACTTTTCCGCCATTGAAGCCAGAGTGCTGGCATGGTTTGCGGGAGAAACCTGGCGCCAGGATGTTTTTGAAAAAGGAGGCGACATCTACTGTGCATCCGCATCGCAGATGTTCAAGGTTCCAGTGGAAAAGCACGGTGTAAACGGTCATCTGCGGCAGAAAGGAAAAATCGCTGAACTCGCCCTTGGCTATGGCGGTTCGGTCGGCGCGCTCAAAGCAATGGGTGCCTTGGAGATGGGTCTGTCCGAAGATGAACTGCAGCCGCTGGTCACTGCGTGGCGAAATTCGAACCCGAATATCGTGAAATTCTGGTGGGACATCGACCGCGCCGCCATGAGTGCCGTAAAGCAGCATCTGGACAGCGAGGTCTGTGGCATCGAGTTTGCCTATCGGAGCGGAATGCTCTTTATTACGCTTCCGTCTGGCAGGAGGCTTTCCTATGTGAAGCCCAAACTCGGCACTAACCAGTTCGGCGGCGAGTGCATCACCTATGAGGGCATCGGCGGCACGAAGAAATGGGAGCGGCTGGAGACCTACGGTCCGAAGCTGGTGGAAAACATCGTTCAGGCCACCTCCCGCGATATCCTCTGCTATGCCATGCAGACCCTGTCCCACTGCTTTATCACCATGCACATTCACGATGAACTGGTGATTGAAGCCGCACCGGAGGTTGACCTCAACGCTGTTTGCGAACAGATGGGACGCACCCCGCCGTGGGCTGCCGGATTGAAGCTCCGCGCCGACGGTTATGAAACCATGTTCTACAAAAAGGACTAAAAGCGGACCACTGCCCACGGAACACTCCAGTGGGTAGTGAAAACTATAGATTGGAGGAGCCTGTCATGGCTGATTTTAGAAACGCAGAAGGCTATGCCGACCCTACGGCTTACGGTGCTTTCTGTGCCATTGAAAAAGAAGAAAAGGCGCTCCGGGCATTCAGACCCATTGTGTATATCTGCAGTCCTTATGCCGGAGATGTCGAAAACAACACTGCCGCCGCAAGACGCTACAGCCGCTTTGCGGTGGAAGCCGGATATATTCCCATTGCACCGCATCTGCTCTTTCCGCAGTTCCTTGACGACAACAAGCCAAAGGAGCGTGAGCTGGGACTGTTCTTCGGCAACGCAGTTCTCAGTAAATGTGCGGAAATGTGGGTTTTCGGTGAACACATCTCCGAAGGTATGGAGGCAGAAATCAAAAGAGCCACATGGAAGGGCTATCGGATTCGCTATTTCAGCGAGACCTGCAAGGAGGTATCACGATGAAATTTACACTGTACCGCGCCGACCGCTTGGGGATGCCGGAAAACTGCGTCTACCCGCATAAGGTCGCGGTGACCGATAAAAACACGCTGCTGCAGGCCGTGTCTTACGATTATGTATGCGCCGAATACCGAGGCAACTACCGCAATAATGACAATTTCCTCGGAGCGGATTGTCTCCCGGTCGACTGCGACAACGACCACAGCGATGATCCGGAGGAATGGGTCTATCCCTCCGATGTTGCCGCCGCATTTCCCGGCGTGGCCTTTGCGGTTCACTACAGCCGCAACCACATGAAGGTGAAAAACGGCAAGGAAGCGCGACCTAAATTCCATGTGCTGTTTCCCATTGACCGACTGACGGATGCGGCGCAGTACAGCGATTTGAAAAAGCTGGTCAACGCCATCTTCCCGTATTTTGACACTAAGGCGCTCGATGCCGCCAGATTCTTCTTCGGAACAAAAGCACCGCAGGTCGACGTCTTTGACGGGCCGATGATGCTGACAACTTTCCTTACTGATGATGATTTCGACGCAAATATGGACTCCGGCAGCTACGGCAGCATCATTATTCCCGAAGGAAGCCGCAACGCCACCATGTCACACTATGCCGGACGCATTCTGAAACGCTTCGGAAATACCGATGAGGCGCGCAAGCATTTTACAGAGGTCGCCGCCTGCTGTCATCCGCCCTTGGAACAGTCGGAACTGGACAGTATCTGGCGCAGCGCACAGCGGTTTTACGGAAAAGTCTCCGCACAGGACGGCTACATTCCGCCGGAGCAATATAACCAGGAGCTTAAGCTGAAGCCGACCGACTATTCCGATGTAGGACAGGCCACCGTGCTTTCAAGGGAATACGAGGCAAAGCTCCGCTATACGCCGTCTACCGATTTTCTCGTGTACAACGGCGGCTTTTGGGAAGAGTCCAAGCCAAAGGCGCAGGCGGTGGCGCAGGAATTGACGACCCGCCAGCTTGAGGAGGCGGAGGCCGAAATCAGAAAAACCACCGATGAGATGATGAAAAACGGTGCTTGGGAACTGCTGGCATCGATGGGTCCCAAGAAAGCAGCCGCGGCCTTTAATTCGGAACAGGCGCGGTCTTTTCAGAAATATGAGAACGCCACGACCTACCGCAACTACGCCATCAAGCGCCGTGACTCCAAATACATCTCCGCTGCATTAAAAGAGTCGCACCCCATGCTGGAGATCGACCAGCGGCAGTTGGATTCGGATGAGTTTCTGCTGAATACCCCGACCTCTACTTACGACCTCCGTCTGGGGCTTGTATCCGCACGGGAACATACAGCGACGGATTTCATCACCAAGCAAACCACCGTTGACCCGGCCGATGAAGGCATGGATATCTGGCAGGACGCCTTGGAAACATTCTTCTGCGGCGATGCGGACCTAATTCGCTATGTGCAGGAGATTGCAGGCTTGTCCGCCATCGGGAAAGTGTGTGTCGAAGCCTTGATTATTGCTTACGGCGAAGGACGAAACGGTAAATCCACCTTCTGGAACACGCTTTCCCGCGTACTCGGCACCTACAGCGGAAATATGTCTGCCGATACGCTGACCGTGGGCTGCAAGCGAAATGTGAAGCCGGAACTGGCCGAGGCTAAGGGCAAGCGGCTGATTATCGCAGCGGAACTGGAGGAAGGTATGCGGCTGAGCACTTCCAATGTGAAGCAGCTGTGCTCCACGGACGAAATCTACGCCGAAAAGAAGTACAAAGATCCCTTCAGCTATGTACCGAGCCACACGCTGGTCCTCTATACCAACCATCTGCCGAAGGTCGGCGCAATCGATGCCGGTACCTGGCGGCGGCTGATCGTGATTCCTTTCAATGCCAGGATTGAGGGAAAATCTGATGTCAAGAATTATGCCGATTTCCTGTTCGACAAGGCCGGCGGCGCAATCCTGAAATGGATCATGGTCGGTGCAAAGCGTGTGATCGACAACGACTATCATATCATCAAGCCTGCCGTGGTGGAGGAAGCCATCAAAAAATATAAAGACAACAACGACTGGCTCTCGCAGTTTCTGGACGAATGCTGCGAGGTTGGCGATACTTTCTCCGCGAAATCCGGCGATGTCTACAACGCATACCGCAGTTATTGTGCGCAGGTGGGCGACTATGTTCGCAGTACGACAGATTTCTACACTGCTCTGGAATGCGCCGGTTTTGAGAGGAAAAGAAGCAAGTCCGCACGGATGCTTTTCGGCCTGCAGCTTAAGTCGGATTTCCTGGATTGAGCATAGGGTGACGGTCGATGACACTCTCTACAGAAACTTCTCTTATAGCCTTAAAAAACAAGTCCTAAGAGAAGTTACTGAAATAACTGTCATCGACTGTCACCACCCACCTAATTCCTGATGGAGGATCACTATGAGAGAAAAAACGATAGAACAGAAATTGATAAAAGCTGTAAAAAGCGCAGGCGGCATCGCACCGAAAATGGTCAGTCCCGGCTTTGACGGAATGCCCGACCGCATCGTGCTTCTGCCGGAAGGCAAGATCGGCTTTGTGGAGGTCAA
>DJPG01000083.1:17921-18413 GCA_002439735.1 Firmicutes bacterium UBA6418
CGGCTGGGCTTTAAGGTGTATGTCCTTGATGACCCAGAGCAGATCGGAGGGATACTGGATGAAATACGCACCGCATGAATATCAGAAATATGCCATCAACTACATCAAGACGCATCCCTTCTCCGCGGTACTGCTTGATATGGGTCTTGGCAAAACGAGCATCACCCTCACTGCCATAGGCGACCTGCTGTTTGACAGCTTTGAGGTACACCGGGTGCTGGTGATTGCGCCGCTGCGAGTGGCACGTGATACCTGGAGTGCGGAGCTGCAAAAGTGGGATCATCTCCACAGGCTTAATTATTCGGTGGTGGTCGGCAGTGAAGCGGAACGCAAAGCCGCATTGATGCGCAAAGCCGATATTTACATCATCAACCGGGAAAACATACAGTGGCTCATAGAAAAAAGCGGGATGCCCTTTCACTTCGATATGGTGGTCATTGATGAACTTTCTTCTTTCAAAAATCACCAATCCAAACGATTCAAGGCTCTGAT
>DJPG01000081.1 GCA_002439735.1 Firmicutes bacterium UBA6418
GGCGTATTTAAGCAAATCAACTTTATGGGGCTTGGCGTTCAGATCGATGTCTGCGCCGAACGCATGACAGACACGCAGCTCGGCATCTTCTGCCTTGTGGGTGCGCTGGCGACTTTCTGCGTCGGATGCCTGCTGGCAGTGCTTGCAAAGAACTTCTGCCGCGCTCATAGTAAGCTTCTTCGCGCGGTGCTTTACTACATAACGATTGCCTTCCTGCTGCTCGATCCGCTGTACCTGAGTGTCCTGTGCGGCTTTTTCGGCGGCGGGGATATGAACGGCATCGCCCTTCTTTGCCCGGAGTGGGCGGCAAGGTGCCTTTTCGGTGCGTTGCTCCTTGTAAATGGGCTGGTATTCTGGAAGCGGGTACTGCCTGCCTATCAGCAGTCTTTTTCCGGACAATGAATTTATAGGAGGAGCCATGAAAAACTACAAGAAAACAATCACAATTCTGTTGGTCGCAGCAGTATTACTGATCGCTGTTTTTGTGACAGGATGCACAAAGCAGACACAAGCCTCAAATAAAGATGCTGCCCTCGGCACTAATTTCTCTGATGAAGAATTTGCTAAATTGTCTGCCCTGCAATTTGACGGTTACGAAGAAATGACCGTTTCGGAGTTTCAAAACAAGGTATGGGAATTGACTGACACGAACGAATATCGCAGTTTGTTGGAGAGGCTCTCCCTCGATGCGGCTTTATATGAACAAAAGGACAGTAACGCGCTTGCGTCTTTCCTGTTTTACACGTTAAAACCCCTTACGGCCGAAAAATGGCAGACACGAGATTTTCGGGTAGGTACAACGACGGCTTATCCCGGTGCTGTCGATAATGCCTCGCTGGAATTTATTTATAGCCTTACCGTTCAACATGCTGATACGCTGACTGTCGGTGAATACAATGCCGCGCGTCTGGGCGTTGCGAATGGGCTGCAAAGTACCCTGCAAGACAAAACGAAGGAACAGCTAAAAAGTGATTCATCCATGCAGAAAGTAATCGATTCTGAAATTGAAGAACTGAAGGAACAATGGGACACGGATGATCTGCAAATTTCCGTAAAATATTTCTTCATGCCCCTTTCGGAGTTGGACGCGGGAAATGGGAAACAGGAAAACAGCCTCCAAGGACCCGAGCGCCGGGAGAATCCGAACGGTACAGAGGAAGATTACCGTTCTTTATTGCAGTTGAAAACAATCAATTACCAAAGCAAATCCGTTGCGGATTTTAATATGGAGCTGCTGGAATGGGCAGATAACAATCCGGAACGAATGGCACGGATCACGGACGATGTTGCCTATCAGGATTTTTCCGCGGATTTGAGCAATGACGAGCTTCATTTTGTAACATTGACCACATGGCTTTCCAGAGTAGAAAATGGAAAGCATGTACAAAGTCATGATACGGGACAGGCAGAGGAAGACCCCAGCTATAATCAGTATCTTCCGTTAAAAACGGCGGGAGAAAACGGATACAGCAGCGCATGGTGCAATCTGTACTACCAATTTTCCTATCATATTGCAGACAAGCAAACGCTGACTGTTGGAGAACGTGACGAGCATATCGGCAATATGCTGCACAGGATAGAGGATTATTGGAACAAAACAGATATGGAAGAAATGCTGCGCACGACAAAAGATGATATGGTAAGGAAACTGCAAGAAATTGCGGTGGAATACAGCGACGCGGACATCACGATTACAATTCGTGAAGATTCTGTATGGTTTGAGACTATGGACGAGCAAAGCAAGGTCTTCGATTAACACGAACCGTTACCAGTTATCACCATTTTCTTAGACAACGATAAACATATAGGAGGAACTATGAAAAACGCGAAAAAAGCAATTATGATCCTGCTCGTCGCGGCCGTATTGCTGACCGCTGTTTTTGCGTTAGGACGCTATGGCTGGAAGCTGCTGGGTTTTCGAGCCTGCGAAGGTGCGGGAATCGAATCCGTAGAAGTGGGAGAATCCACCGTAAAAATCAAAGGATTTTACCCTGGTTCCTTCCCAGAGGGCTTCTGCGGCTATTATGCTGAGGAACAGGATGGATCGCTATATGTGGGCTTTCGCTTCAGCACAGTATTCGGCATTTTTGAAACCGGCAATTTTGATGTTGCCGTCCCTGTCGATGGAAGCATCAGTAAAGTTGTCCTTAAAACAAAGACTGATGAAAGCATTATCTGGACGGCTGAGAGTGATAGTTCCGCCGTTCCCGATGCTCCAGCAGATGTACCGTCGGTGCTGACGCTTCCCATTCTGGATGAGATTGACCAGACCGTGACCATTGGAACGTCAGGTTCTTCGCTTTCGGCTGTGCAGGCGGCGGTCAAGCTGCTGGACTGGGGCGTGAACACGGGACTTGGAACGGATGAGATCAGCGACGCCGCCTCCACATGGCTGGCTGCGAAAAACAATGATCTGACCGATTGCCTGAAAAAGCTGGAGCTGGTGGATGATGCCTACCAAAAGCTCCTGACCAATGAAGCGCGGGAGCTGCTGGACAGCGCTGGATGTGAGAAAGTAGAGATCACTTGGGGCAGCGATCCGGTAGAACCGGTCGAGGCCATTATGCAGGCCGCTGGACTTCGCAGATGATACAAGGATGGATAGCGAAGATATGAAAGACTTTTTTACATCAGACACAGTTCATAAGCATTGTCGTAATTCCATTATGCGCGGGAAAGTCATCATAGCCGCTGCTATTGCGGCAACGATGCTGCTCTCCCTCACGGCCTGCGGAAAACTGCCGTTCCTCGGCAAAAGCGACCAAGACGCTTCCATCACGGGAAATGCAGCGGGGGCAGTTGATGTGACTCCTCCCGCAGATACAAGCATTTCACCCGACAAGGATACCGCAGAGGGCGAAGATACCCCAACGAACGAGGACGCCGCCGCTAATGATTCGTGGAAGGCCGAATTTGAAAAAAGTCTGCTGGACACCTACGGTGTCAAACCGGATCATTATGAGGAACTGGAAAACGGCGTGTATCAGGTGTATGTAGAGATCGACGGCAAGATCGTTCCCTATGTCGCAGTAGATTCCGCGACCGGCGACTATCATGGGTAAAATCAAATAACGACACGAGTGCCAGACGCATAGACGCAGGGCCGATAATCCGTAAGCCATCAGGCTGCACGGGTTATCGGCCCTCTTTTTTGTTTTTCTCCAGCGCATCATTTCAGCTTGTCCGCATTCATGCACAGGTCTATGTACTTCTGCGACTCGTCAGCACTCTTGCCAGCAAAGAAATCTGTCACGCACTTGGCGACGGTTTGCGGCGCTCTGTCGTGGAACACGATTCCGTCGAGGCTAATGTCCATCTCTTCCGAAATCAGTGCAACCGTTTCAAAACGCGGATTGCTCTTACACTTTTCAATCTCAATGACGGTTCGAGTACACATATTGAGCCGTTCTGCTAACTCGCGCTGTGTTATCTTTTTCTGCTCCCGCTTTTCGCGGAGCCTCTGGGCAAACAGGTCAAGAAAGTTCATTGGAAATCACCTCTACTATATTGTAGAGTGAGCTTTGCTTCACTTAAATCTACATATAGCTCATATCGAATGAGTTATAAATCACATTCAAAGAACTGGAGATTATTTTATGAAAACACGGATGAACAGGAGATGGTGCTAAGGCCGCTCGCGGCCATGTAAAAAAGCATAAGCACCGAGTAGCCGCCCACTTAAAAAAGCGCGCGGCGATCCCGCAGACGAGCTGCACTCACAGAAGTGAGTTGCGACTCTCTTTTTATGCAGTATGGTTCATTCGTGATTTAGCCCCTCCGGGGGCAGCATTATTCCCTTGCGCTTTCGTGCGCAAGAAATGCGCTCGTGCGGGCAATTATGTCCGTGCGAGCGCATTTTTTCGTTTTTCTGTCGGCTGTCGTTCTCCGCCGGTGTTGGTTCGGCTCACCACCCCCCCAACATCGAAACGGAGGAACAAAATGTTTAATAAAAAAAGCAGCTATGCGCTGAATA
>DJPG01000113.1:0-11909 GCA_002439735.1 Firmicutes bacterium UBA6418
CGCCAGAAGTTGCCGCCGCCGACAACGATAGCGATCTCCACACCCAGGTCATGGATCTGTTTGACCTCCTTGGCGACCTTGCGCGTCATTTCTTCACTGATGCCAAAATGGTCACTGCCCGCAAGCGCCTCACCGCTGATTTTGAGCAACACTCTTTTATAAACCGGTTCCATCCTTACCTCCCGAGAAAACAATTTTCGCCTGATTACTTTTTTTATTTTATCATAAAAAGGGCTTTTATAAAAGCCCTTTTTGTATAGATTTGTATCACATTTCGTCAATTCATTTGCGTCCGATACAGCTTCGCAAATTCGCCGTCGCGCGCCAGAAGCTCCGCCTGTGTACCCTCCTCCTCAATCCTGCCATTCTCGATAACTACGATACGATCTGCGTTGCGGATCGTTGCCAGGCGATGCGCGATGATCAGCGTGGTACGTCCCACCGACAGTTCATCGAACGCCTTTTGGATATGCGCTTCCGTCACACTGTCGAGCGCGGAGGTCGCCTCGTCTAAAATAAGGATCGGCGGATTCTTGAGAAAGATCCGCGCGATTGAGATGCGCTGCTTCTGTCCGCCTGAAAGCAACGCTCCGCGCTCTCCGACATAGGTATCAAATCCCTCCGGCATTTTCATAATATCCTCATAGATCTCTGCTTTTTTGGCAGCCTCGACGACTTCTTCACAGGAAGCGTCTGGTCTGCCATAGCGAATATTTTCATAGATTGTATCCGCAAACAGGAACACATCCTGCTGCACGATACCGATATTTGTCCGGAGCGAGCTCTTGGTCACACCGCGAACATCCTGTCCATCGATTCGGATGCTGCCGCTTTCGACATCATAAAAACGCGGAATCAGCTGGCAGAGCGTGCTCTTTCCTCCGCCGGAATGACCAACCACAGCGATACTTTCTCCGGCATGGATGGTCAGGGAAATATCGTGCAGAACGTCGATGCCCTTTTTGTAGCCAAACACCACATGATCCAGGCTGATCTCGCCCTTTACATCTGTCAGCGGCAATGCGTCCTTCGCCTCTTGGATGCTTGGTTCGATACGCATGACTTCAACGAATCGTTTGAGTCCCGCAAGTCCGTTGGTAAAGATCTCTGCGAGCGTCGCCAACTTACGCACCGGTGTCACAAAAGTTGTGATGTACAGGGTGAACGTGATCAGGTCAATGTAGGTCATACTGCCACGCATGATCAGCCAGCCGCCAACCGTGATCACCGCGATCTGTAGGAAACAAATGAAAAATTCCAGGGATGCGTTAAAACGTCCCATTGCCTTGTAATAACCGGTTTTGGAGCCTTTGTACATCTCATTGGAACGGTCAAATCGTTCAAAGTCGATACGCTGATTGTCAAATGCCTTGGATGTTTTCATGCCCGAAAGCGTCGATTCGATATCCGCGTTGATATTGGCCATCCTCTGCTTGACCAGCACCGACGAATCCATCATATCCTTGCGGCAAAGAACCACGGTCAGGACGAAGACCGGAACGATGACCAGTACAACCACTGCCAGTCGCCACGCCACGATAAACATGACGATCAACGCTCCGATGATCGTAATGGTCGAAATCAGCAGATCCTCCGGTCCGTGATGTGCCAGCTCGGTGATTTCAAACAGGTCGCCCGTCAGACGGTTCATGAGCTTACCGGTTCGATTCCGGTCGAAAAAGTCAAAATCCAGTTCCTGAAAATGTACGTAAAGATCCCGCCGGATATCCGCTTCCACGCGAATACCAAACTGATGCCCCCAATAGGTGATGATAAAGTTCATGACGGCACGCACCAGAAACGCTGCCACAACGATCGCCATGACGGTGAAAAAAGTCCGATACAATTTGTCCGGCAGCAGATCGTACATCACATACCGGGAAACCAGCGGAAACGCCACATCGATCGCCCCTACAAGGAACGCGCAGCTCATATCAAGTAGAAAGAGCTTTTTGTGTGCCGGAAAATAGGACAAAAAAATGAGAAAGAGTGATTTATGGAAGTCTTTTGTCTGATGATTCATATCATATCCTCTGCAAAGGTAGTTTGAAAGAGGCTGCCTATGCGGGCAGCCTCCGTTATTGCGCGCTTACAGATAAGCAATGGCCTCGATTTCAATCCGTGCGCCCTTCGGCAACTTCGCGACCTCCACTGCGGATCTGGACGGATATTCTCCACTGAAATACTCCGCGTAGACCTCATTCATCTTCGCGAAGTCATTCATATCATCCATAAAGCAGGTCGTCTTGACGATCTTGCCCAGACCGCTTCCGGCTTCCTCCAGAACTGCTTTGAGGTTCGCGAAGACCTGTCTGGTCTGCGCCTCGATATCACCTTCCACCAGATTGCCGGTTGCCGGATCGATCGGGATCTGTCCCGATGTGATGATCAGATCGCCGATGATGTTGGCCTGTGCGTAAGGTCCGATCGCGGCAGGTGCTTTTTCGGTTGCTACAATTTTTCTCATAATAATGCTCCTTTTCTTTCCCCTTATTTTTTCTTTTATATTTGAAAACGCTAAGCTACTTCTCCTCGGTCTGCGGCCGTTTTTTCAGTTTTCGCATGATCAGGATATAACAGATGATGTGAGCCGTCAGCGTGATCGTCCAGGTTACCGGATAGGACGCGTAGACATATTCCACATGGTGGAAGATCGGCATGGAGCAGAAGGCTTTGATCCAGATGATTCGCAGAACACAGGCTCCAAGCAGGCTGACGATCATCGGCAGAATCGAGTAGCCGAGACCGCGAATGACGCCTGCCATCGTATCCATGATGCCGCAGATAAAATATGGTGCGGCGATCAGCAGCAGACGCTTCATGCCCTCTTCAATGACGATTTCCTGTGTGGAATAGATCCCCAGAAGCGGGCGACCGAACAGATAGGTCAGATTCCCCATCACCAGTCCCGTCACCGCCGCGCAGCCCGCCGCCGTCAGTACGATCTTATGAATACGCTTCAGTTGGCCTGCGCCCATGTTCTGGCTGGTAAACGAGATCGCAGCCTGATAGAACGCATTCATGCCGAAGTACGTAAAGTTTTCCAGATTGGAAGACGCCGCGCTGCCTGCCATAACATCCTTGCCGAAGCTGTTGATCGAGGCCTGGATGATGACATTGGACAGTGCGAACAGAACCCCCTGAAATCCTGCCGGAAGTCCAATCTCCAGGATCATCAGCAGTTTAGTCTTATGAATACGAAGCAGTTTGGCGTGCAGGCGGAACGGTCCCTCCTCTTTCATCAGACAGCGCAGGATCATAAAGGCCGAGAAGCACTGCGAGATCGAAGTCGCCGCCGCAACTCCCGCAACATCCATCTTCAGAGCGATGACGAAGAATAGGTTGAGTATCACATTGATGATGCCTGCCATCGTCAGATAATGTAGCGGACGCTTGGTATCGCCCTTGGCTCGCAGGATCGCACTGCCGAAGTTATAGATCATCATCGCCGGCATGCCGATGAAATAGATCCGCATATATAAAGCCGCGAGCGGCAGAACCTCTTCCGGAGTTTCCATCAGCTCCAGGATCGGCGCCGCTACCAGAATGCCAACGATCGCCAGACCGATCCCCGATGCGATGCTGATGGCGACGGACGTGTGCACCGTCTCGCTGACATCGCTATCCTTGCGCGCGCCGTAGTATCTGGCCGTCAGAACGTTGGAACCGATCGCCAATCCGACGAAAAGGTTTACCAGCAGGTTGATCAGCGAAGCGGTCGAGCCGACGGCTGCCAGGGAATTTTCACTGCCGAACCGTCCCACTACAATGATGTCCGCCGCATTGAACAATAGCTGCAGAATGTTGGAGCATACCAAAGGAAACGCAAAAACAAGCATCCGGCTCAGGATCGGGCCGTTGATCATATCGATCTCATGCTTGCTCGGTTTATTTTCTTTTTTGAGCAGTGCTTTCTGCGTCATCTTCCATAGCCTCCATAAGAAATCCGCCCGCAAACTTTCGCGGATGTGCTTTGTACAGATATTATAATCTCACACCTTCCGGAAAGTCAATGATTTTGCGGAAAAACTTTAAGGAACGAAAAATCGACTGGATCTTCTATCCTCGTGATCCGGTCGATTTCCTCCTGATTTGCTGTTCTATTTGTTCTTTATCGCACGCCAAAGAGCAGATCTCCGTAGTTCGGGAACGGCCAGTAGCGTTCGGCGGTCAAGGTTTCGGCCTCGTCGCATGGGATCCGCAGTTCCGCCATTTTCTGCAGCATGCAGTCACGGATAAAACACGATGCCTCTGTCACATCGGTCATCGCTTCATATTGGTTGACGACCGCTTCCAATGCATCGGCTGCTGCGCTGATCTCATCGGTTAATCCGGAAAGTCTGGCAATGCTGCTCTTTTCATAGGTGCAGGCCAGCTCCGGCAGAGCTTTCAGCTTGGTTCCGAGTGTTTCCGCCAGTTCACCGAGATAGCTTTCAACGGCAGGCAGGATCTCCCTTCTGGCGATTGCGACCATGGTCTTAGCCTCAATGTTGACGGTCTTGCAGTAATTTTCCAGTGTGATCTCATAACGGGAATGGATCTCCGCTTCAGACATGATCTTATGCGAGGTCAGCATGCGGACATTTTTCTCCGCTAACAGCGTCGGAACCGCGTCCGGTGTCGTGCGCAGGTTCATAAGATCCCGTCCCTCGGTCGCTTCCTTGATCCAGGCATCTTCGTAGCCGTTTCCGTTAAAGATGATTCGCTTGTGGTCGCGGATGGTCTTTTTGATCATCTGATGGAGCGCCGCTTCAAAGTCCGAAGCGTTTTCCAGTCGATCCGCATAGATCTTCAGGGACTCCGCGACTGCCGCATTGAGCATGATGTTCGCGCAGGCGATGCTGTTGGAGGAACCGAGCATCCGGAATTCAAACTTGTTGCCGGTGAAAGCGAACGGAGAAGTTCGATTGCGGTCTGTCGTATCTTTCGGGAATTTCGGCAGTACATGCACACCGAGCTTCATCAGTGTTTTTTCGGCCGCGTTGTAAGGCTCGTCGCTTTCGATAGCCTTGAGGATGGCGGTCAATTCATCGCCCAGGAAAACCGAGACAACGGCCGGCGGCGCTTCATTCGCGCCCAGTCTGTGGTCATTGCCCGCGGTTGCCACGGAAAGGCGCAGAAGATCCTGATAATCATCGACCGCTTTGAGTACCGCGCACAGGAACAGCAGAAACTGCGCGTTTTCGTACGGCGTATCGCCCGGTGTCAGCAGATTCACGCCGGTATCGGTGGCGATAGACCAGTTGTTGTGCTTGCCGCTGCCGTTGACACCGGCAAACGGCTTTTCGTGCAGCAGGCAGACCAATCCGTGTTTCGTTGCGACCTTCTGCATGATCTCCATCGTCAGCTGATTATGGTCGGTCGCGATGTTGGTCGTTGTGTAGATCGGCGCCAGTTCGTGCTGTGCGGGCGCCACTTCGTTGTGCTGGGTCTTGGCAAGGATTCCCAGCTTCCAGAGTTCCTCGTTCAGATCTGACATATAAGCGGCGACGCGTGGTTTGATGGCGCCGAAATAGTGGTCGTCCATCTCCTGTCCTTTCGGCGGCATCGCGCCGAATAGGGTTCTGCCGCAGAACATCAGGTCTTTTCTCTTTTCGTACATTGCGCGGTCGATCAAAAAATATTCCTGCTCCGGACCGACGGAGGTCCGCACATATTTGACTTCTTCATTGCCGAACAGCTTGAGGATCCGCAGCGCCTGCTTGTTCAGAGCCTGCATGGAGCGCAGCAGCGGTGTCTTTTTGTCGAGTGCCTCGCCGCTGTAGGAACAGAATGCGGTCGGAATGCATAAGGTCTTATCCTTGATAAAGGCCGGAGACGTCGGATCCCAAGCCGTATAGCCGCGTGCTTCAAAGGTCGCGCGCAATCCGCCGGACGGAAATGAAGACGCATCCGGTTCGCCCTTGATCAGTTCTTTTCCCGAAAATTCCATGATCACGCCGCCATCGGGCGCCGGGCTGATAAAGCTGTCATGTTTCTCGGCCGTGATGCCGGTCAACGGCTGGAACCAATGGGTAAAATGTGTCGCGCCGTGCTCGACCGCCCAGTCCTTCATGGCTTTTGCCACCGCGTCCGCCAAGGTGCTGTCCAGCCTCTGTCCCTCTTTGACAGTCTTCTTTAGAGAATGGTAGGTATCTGCGTTCAGTCTTGCGCGCATGATCCGGTCATCAAAGACCAGACTGCCGAAAATTTCCGGTATGTTTGTGATTTTTTTTTCTGTTTCTTTCATCTTCTCTGTTTCCTTTCTTATGGATAGATTTCCGATACCTCTTCATGCCCATTTTCTTTGTAATCTTTGCCTCTTGGCCTTCTGGGAAGCATGCAGATGGTTTCTCGGCTCATAATCGGCTCATAATTTCGATACGGAATAGAACGGAAAAAGGGTCTCGAAATCGATGCGCGATTTCAAGACCCCATTGCCTTGTATGTTGTGATAATACACCGGATCTTGTACGAAGTCAAGTACTTTTTGCAAAATTTTCATGATTTTTTCTAAAAATTTTCTATATTTTTTGTTATGTATACACAAAATACTATTGACAAGCGAAAAAAGCAGTGCTATACTTCTTTCATAATTCAAACCACGGTCTGATAACGCGTGAAAGTGCGGCGGTATTGCCGAGCAGTCTTGCCGAGCGGGATCAGACAATTCCAAAGTGAGCAAAGGCGTTCATTTTCGGCAGTTTCTTCTCCCTGCCGACCGTGGACACCTTTCTCTTTTTTCCTCGGTACTATAGTCTCGGAGCAGCCCCTCAGGGGTTCTTCGAAACTTCCTTACTATTATGTATGGAATAGATCGATATCGATAAGACAACAGCGCAGAAAGGATAGCGGACAATGAAAAAAGAAGGTCAGATTCGAATCCCGTCCGGGTGTGCCATTTCAGCCATGATCTCCCAAGATGGCATTCGCATGACAGGTGAAAAGATCATACAAAGTATGGTTCCCATGCACGACCGTTCCAACGGTCTGGGTGGAGGCTTTGCCGCCTACGGTATTTATCCGGAACACGCAGACTTATATGCCTTTCATCTTTTTTTCGACGACGAGGACGCCAGGCATGCCTTTGAGAAAGTCTTAAAAGAAAGCTTTGAGATCTTTGAGGCAGAGGCTATGCCGATCCGGATCATCGAGGAGATTACAGATATCCCGCTCATCTGGCGTTATTTCGCGGCACCGCTTTCCTCAGTTCTGCAGCGGCAGCAGTTGGATGAAAAGGAACTGACCGTTCGAACCGTGATGCGGATCAACAGCACACAAAAGGGTGCGCACATCTTTTCCTGCGGAAAAAACATGGGCGCTTTCAAAGCCGTCGGTTACCCAGAGGATGTCGGGCGCTTTTACCGTTTGGACGAATACGAAGCCTATTCCTGGACGGCACACGGTCGTTACCCGACCAACACGCCAGGCTGGTGGGGAGGCGCGCATCCGTTTGCGCTGCTGGATTACTCTGTCGTACACAATGGAGAGATCTCCTCCTACGATGCCAATCGCAGATATATGGAAATGTTCGGTTACAAATGCAATCTGCAGACCGATACCGAAGTCATCACCTATATGATGGACTATCTCCTCCGCAGACAGGGTCTCAGCTTAAAGGAGGCCGCTTCCGTCATCGCGGCTCCGTTCTGGAGTACGATCACGCAGAAGGACGCAGCAGAAGCTGACCAACTGACTTATCTGCGCAAGGTTTATCCGAGTCTTTTGATCACCGGGCCGTTTTCGATCATCCTTGGCTTCGAGGGTGGTCTGATGGCGCTCAATGATCGGCTGAAGCTGCGTTCCATGGTGATTGCCTCCAAAGACGATAAAGTGTTGATCGCCAGCGAGGAAGCCGCGATCCGTGTTATGGAACCGGATGCGCAAGATGTGTACGCGCCGATGGGCGGCGAGCCGGTGATCGTTCATGTGAAAGAGGGTGCTTACTGATGGCCATTGATTATATTTTCCCGGAATACGAAGTTGTCCGTGATCCGTATCGTTGCACAAACTGCCGGATCTGTCAGACACAATGTCCGAACGAGGTTCATCTTTATGATGAGCAGAGCGGAACGATGCATAGCTTCGAAGCTCACTGCGTGAACTGTCTGCGTTGTGTTTCCTTTTGTCCTGCCCATGCTCTAAAAATCCGAAAGACTGATTGCACTTTCCGAGAAAACGCCAATTGGAAGCCGAAATCGATCGAAGAGATCTACAAGCAGGCTTCCAGTAGCGGCGTACTCCTTTCCTCTATGGGTAATCCAGAATCCTATCCCGTATACTGGGATCGGATCCTGATCAACGCATCACAGGTCACCAATCCCTCCATCGACCCGCTTCGGGAGCCGATGGAAACCAAGGTGTTTCTCGGTAAGAAACCCTCTTTTATAAACCGCAACGCGGACGGAACACTCTGTACGGAGCTGCCGCCGCAGCTGGAGCTTTCCATGCCGATCCTGTTTTCGGCCATGAGCTACGGTTCCATCAGCTATAACGCGCACGCAAGTCTTGCCCGCGCCGCGGAGGCACTCGGCATCTGTTACAATACCGGGGAGGGCGGTCTGCACGAAGATTTTTACCGCTACGGTTCGCACACCATTGTTCAGGTTGCGTCCGGCCGCTTCGGCGTCCATACGGCGTATCTGAACGCGGGAGCCGCCGTGGAGATCAAAATGGGTCAGGGCGCAAAACCCGGGATCGGCGGTCATCTTCCGGGCATGAAAATGGTCGGTGATGTTTCCCGTACGCGCATGGTGCCGGAAGGCTCCGATGCCATTTCGCCCGCTCCGCATCACGATATTTATTCGATCGAAGACCTGCGGCAGCTGGTATATTCCATCAAAGAAGTCACCGGCTATCGGAAGCCGGTCATCGTCAAAGTCGCCGCGGTTCATAATATAGCCGCGATCGCCAGCGGAATCGCCCGCAGCGGCGCGGATATCATCGCGATCGATGGCTTTCGTGGCGGTACCGGCGCCGCGCCGACACGGATCCGCGACCATGTTGGCATTCCGATCGAAGTCGCACTGGCCGCGGTCGACCAACGGCTGCGCAATGAAGGAATCCGCAATCA
This sequence comes from Firmicutes bacterium UBA6418, assembly GCA_002439735.1. Lineage (GTDB taxonomy): Bacteria > Bacillota > Clostridia > Peptostreptococcales > Anaerovoracaceae > CAG-238. The sequence goes on from DJPG01000113.1 coordinate 9,053, forward strand.
GGTTTCGATCCTGGCCGGCGGCAGCATCCGTTCCTCAGCCGATGTGATCAAAGCGATCGCGCTCGGCGCGGACGCCTGCTACATCGCGACAGCCGCCCTGCTGGCCATGGGCTGCCATCTGTGCCGCACCTGTCAAAGCGGAAGATGCAGCTGGGGAATCGCGACTCAGCGGCCGGATCTGGTCGCGCGTCTGAATCCGGAGATCGGCGCTGAAAGGCTGGTCAACCTTTTGACCGCCTGGCAGCATGAAATCAAAGAGTTCATGGGTGGCATGGGGATCAACTCCATTGAAGCGCTGCGCGGCAACCGCGCGATGCTCCGCGGTATCGGCCTGACACAAAAGGAACTGGATATTCTCGGGATCTGCCATGCCGGAGAATAAGAGGCCGTCGGACAAAGAGGCCGTAGCCTTTGCAGAATCAAAGACAGGAGACACAAGTTATGTTGCAGATACAAGCAGATACGTTAGACTATCGCACGCTGAACGCAAAACTGAAATCCGCACAGGATGACTGTCTGATCACAGGTTGTCTGGGACAGCGTTTTTTAGCTGCTGGTCTTGGCAGCCATGCGGTCACCATTGACGGAACGCCCGGAAATGCACTCGGTGCTTATCTGGAGGGTGCACAGATCACAGTTCACGGCAACGCGCAGGATGCCGTTGGCGATACCATGAACGACGGACAGATTGCCGTTTACGGCAATGTCGGCGACGCAGTCGGTTACGCGATGCGCGGCGGCGAGATCTACATCAAAGGCAATGCCGGTTATCGAGCCGGCGTGCATATGAAAGCCTATGAGGCGAAGCAGCCGATTCTTGTCATCGGTGGTCGTGTCGGCAGTTTCGCCGGTGAATATCAGGCGGGTGGAACGATTCTGGTTTTAGGTCTGCATACAGACGGCAAGCCGATTTCGGGATTTTTCCCCTGCACCGGCATGCATGGCGGCAAAATGATCTTTCGCGGGGATCTTTCGGGCATCGTATTTCCGCAGCAGACAACCTCCCGCACAGCGACTGTGAAAGACCTCACGGAGCTTCAGCCGATCATCGTGAAATTTTGTTCGCTCTTCGGCTATGATGTCGAAGCACTACTTGCCGATCCTTATACGGTTATCACGCCGGACAGTAAGAACCCATATCGACAGCTGTATGTCGCGAACTAACACGCTTTTCTTTTAAGTTTATTCTCAGGCCATGTAAGGGAGCTGCCGGAAAGGAGGGAAAGAATGACTTTTAACCGCAAGTACAAGATTCTACTACTATCATCTTCAGTCAAATTAAACACCTCTCTGCTTTCCCTTCTTTCCGGCAGCTCCTTTGGGTCTGTCAAAATACTCGAAACTGCCGAGGCGGCGAGGCATTGTCTGAATACAGAATCCTTTGATATTGTCATCATCAATACGCCGCTTCCGGATGAGTCCGGGCTGCATCTGGCTGCTGAAGTCTGCGCCAGCGGCAGCCGCGGCGTACTGGTCTTTGTGAAAGCCGGTTATTACACCGAAGTCAGTACCAAACTTTCTCCTTATGGCATTCTCACACTCTCAAAGCCGCTTTCCAAAGACATGGTTCTGCAGTCGCTTCAGCTTCTTCGCACGACGCTGGAGCGTCTGAACCGCGTGGAAGATGAAAAAGCGGAGCTCTCCGCAAAAATCGAAGAACTCCGCATCATCAGCCGTGCCAAAGGCGTCCTGATCGATCAGCTCCGCATGAGCGAAGCCGAGGCACATCGCTATATCGAAAAACAAGCGATGGATCGCTGTATTTCCCGCCGCGCGGTCGCGGAAAAGATCCTATCCGCTTATCGCTGACGGCCAGGTTCTATCTTTCATTCTGATTCGCCTAATTCTTATTCACCTAAGTCCGGAAACAGAGTGACTTTCAATCGATGATCTTCCTCCTGTTCCACCCGAATCTCCATGGGGTGCTGTTTTGCCCACGCCGGTTCGTCTTCCGCACGCAGCTTCCATTTCTGATAATGCCTCGCAACACGGTCAAACAGTTCCGCCTCCGCTTCCCTGCGCGCCTGCGCAGCGTCCTCGATCTTGTCATAAGTACCGAGAAAATATTGTTTTTTTCGAAATACGATCTTGGCAAGATACTTGCCGCGCACCAAATAGACTCCTTTGTATCCGGTCGTGTTATCGATCGGGATCTTTTTGCTTTTGATCGCGTCCATCGAAGTGCCTGCCACATGGGTCAGCAGTGCCGCCAGTTCCCGGTCATGTTCCCTTTTTCGGCATCCGCAGCTTTTCAGATTGCCATATACCAGACTGTTGTACGACACGTCGATCTCCGTTCCGCACTCGCAGCGGCAGTGCCATAACACGCTGCCGCCGGCATCCCGCTCCGGAAGCATGTATTCCGCCGTCAGACGATGAAAGCGCCGTCCGGTGATGTCCGTCGGTCGTCCCCGTTTGGTTCTGCATCCGCAGTGCGTCCGCCTGCCGGTCATCAGCAAGGTCGCCGGGCAATCATAGAGTTTCCCGCAGCTACACCGGCAGGTCCACCGGACGCCGCCGTTTTTTCGCTGATTTTGCGCAACATAAAGCACGGTCAGATCACCAAAGACCCGACCGGTCAGATCATACGCTGCCGTCTTCCGGCTTTTTTCTCTCTGCAGGCAGCCGCAGGAACGGGAACCGCCGTATTTCAGGCTCCGTTCCAGTACATAACGTTCCGTTCCGCACTCGCAGCGGCAGAGCCACTTTTTCTCTCCTCCCGCCGTTTCTATGCAGGAATTCAAAACGGTCCAGCGACCGACCTTTTCACCCGGCTTCACCGTGATTCGCGCCATCCGTATGCCTCCGCTGTGTGGTATGACTTTCCCTTCCGCATACGACATAATTCATATTATGT
>DJPG01000113.1:12098-22485 GCA_002439735.1 Firmicutes bacterium UBA6418
ACATAATATGAATTATGTCGGTTTTTTTCTCCCGCCTTTCCGCTACGTCACAAGTCCCATCTTCTCGATCTTCCTGCGGTGTTCCCGCCCGGTGGTGACAATATAGATCCGTGTCGTATCGATGCTGCTGTGCCCAAGGATATCCGCCAGCTTCGCGATGTCCTTTTCGATATTGTAAAAGGTTCGTGCGAACAGCTTGCGCAGATTATGCGGAAATACCTTGCCGGGACTCACGCCTGCGGCTTTGCACAGGCCTTTCATCTGTGCCCAGATCGTTTTTCGATCAAGCGGCTTTCCGTTCGCGGCCAGAAAGATCGCGCCGGTGCGGATATTTTCTTTTTTGGCGTAGTCCAGCAGACGTTTACGCAGTTTTCCGGGTACAAAGATGACCCGCGTTTTGCCCTTGCAGTTCACCGATACTTCGCCGCATCGGACATTCTCTACTGTAAAAGCATGCAACTCCGATACCCGGATCCCCGTACTGCAGATCGTCTGCATGACCAGCCGCAACTGCGCTTGTTCTCCGGCTGCTTTCAGCAAACGTTCATATTCCGCCTTGCTCAGTTCCTTTTCTTCTGCACAGTAGGCGCACCGCTGCAATTTCAAGGCTTTTACCCGGCATTCCGGGCGACCGATAAAATTTAAGAAGCGGTTCAAGCTGGCCAGCATGGAATTGATGGAGCGGACCGCATATTTTTTCTCCTGTAAATGCTTCTTATACGCCAGCACGACCTCCTTACTCAACGTCTGCTCGCCGCTGTATACAAGAAAAGCACGGACGTCCCGGAGATATTTCTCCACGGTTGCCGCGCTTTTTTCTTCACAGATCAAAGACTGGTGAAACGATTGTATCTGTTCTTCGTTTTGATTGCTTTCCTTCATTTTGATTTCCTCCCGTTTATGTTTTTTTGCATAGCACCTGTCGATTTTACAAAGTTTACAACAAATAAACGGATTTTTCAAAGTTTTTGTGCCGTAAGACGGAATCTGATTTTTTTTAAGGGCAAATGCGTACAGCGCAAGATCAAAGACTGCAAAGCGAAAGGGACGCTTGCGCGTCCCTGCTTGTCTTCCTGCCTATTTTTTTGTTCGCTCCGTTTTTTTGCATTGCTGCATTGCCCAAGTCCAAAAGCTTGTTGCCGCATCATATAAATAATCTTCTTCCTCTATCGCAAGCAGGAACTCTCCCAAGCTTGCCGGCCGATAGCCTCCGACCTCCGTCACTTCATCCAGTGCTTCGTCAATTGCATTCTCGATCTTTTCCCAATCCGCATTTCTAAAGATCAGTTTGCAGTCCGGGTTGATCCGAAAAAGCTTTGCAAGATAGCTTGCCGCTGTTTTCAGATCATCCAGCTTGTAATACAAGACACAAAGCGGCAGAAGGAACATTGTGCTGTCCTCGTTTTCGTATCGCTGCTGCAGCCTCTGCAAGGCAGCTTCTTCCTCTAAATAGGCATAAATATGTGCCAAACGATACCGAACCCCTAAATTATCATTTTCGCACAGCCGCAGCATTTTTTCACATTCTTCTGCGGCTTTTCTGAATTTTCTTGACGCCACTAAGCTGTCTACATAAACATCACACAAACGCATATAGGGTCTGGTTGCCGCGATCAGCCAAAAGGATCCGATATTTTCCTCCTCCCAGATCCCATCGTTTTTCAGATTTTTTTCTTCTTTGGCGAGAATCTTGCGATATCTGCTTTGCAGATCATCTTCCGACTTCGCTTGGCATTGCGCGATCAGAGTCTCTGCGTCGACACTCCGCGGATTCTTTTTCAGTGCTCTTTTGGCGTACTTCAAAGCCTCTTCGCTGTTCTCCGCTTCATAAGCCATTTGAAGATCGTCATCCATATCTCCCAACACTTCCTGCATCAGAAAGTCCATCCCTTGTTTGTCCATGAACCGCTCAAAAGCCTCTTCGTGCTGTTTCTGCGAGATCGGTCCGGTCAGATTATGTTCCGCCAAATATTCCTGAAAGGCTGCTTCGATTGTTTTCGCTTTTTTGGTTGCCATTGTTTTCTCCTTATCGCTCCATTCTTTCTTGCTGCTTTTGTTGACAGTGTAGCATAATCTTGCATTCTTTACAAGAATTTTCGCTTTCCCGGCTGCACGATAACACGTGCATAGCGGATCGTTTGTACTACTTCGCGCCATGTTCGCTGCGTTCCCGGATAAAATACAGCGGCCGACCTTTCAGTTCCCAGTAGGCCCGCGCCAGATACGAGCCGATGACTTGCAGGATCAAAAGCTGCATGCCTGCTAAGAACAGCAGCAAGAACGTCGTCAGCCCCCGCGTCTGCGGCAGCAGCATGGTCAATAGGCTTAGGAAAATCAGTCCGGTGCCGAGCGGTCCGGCGATTTTGAGCGGCGCGTCGGAAAACGCGAAGATCCCTTGTGCCGCGTAGCGCAGCAGGCTGCGGAGGTTCCATTTGCTCTCTCCGGCGCTGCGCGCGATGTCTTCGTACTCGATCCAGGTCGTCCGAAAGCCGACATAAGAAAAGATGCCTTTCGTATAGCGGTTGTATTCGCCAAGGCTCAGGATCGCATCGGCCACACAGCGGCGCATCATGCGAAAATCCCCCTCTCCGCTGGCGGCTTCCATTCCGGTCAGCCGGTTCCAGACTCGATAAAAGCCACGTGACAGGCAAGCGCGGATCTTGCTTTCGCCCGCGCGGCCGCGGCGGCGCCCGCCGCACAAGTCCCAGGCGCCGCCGCTGTCACGCGGGATGCGGTACATTTTGGGCAGCAGCGCCGGCGGATGCTGCAGGTCGGCGTCCATCAGCACCAGATAGTCGCCGGCTGCTTCCCGCAGTCCGGCGAGCATGGCGGCTTCTTTGCCGAAGTTTCGCGAAAACGAGAGATAGCGTACCTGCGCCGCTTTGTCCGGGTGGGCTTCCGCCAGCTTGCTCTGCTCCCCCGCGGGGATCGTCTGCAGCCGGTCGGTAAACTCCTTTTGACTGAGCAGGCGATCGGTCCCGAACGCGATCGGCAAAACATTCTCGTTTCTGCCGGTCACATAACCGTTTTCACAGCAGATCACCTCATAACCCGGCGGCAGCGCGCTGCCTGCGGCATCCGACTGCGCTTGTACATCGGTGACAGTGCCGGCTGCTTGTCCGGATGCCGCTTTGACCGTCACATACCGCACGCCCATCAAGGTGTTGAACAGCGGATTTTTGCCGGGTACCAGCGCGACCCGGTTGCGGGCGGGGATCGCGTTGCCTGCGATATCATAAAAGAACTTGCCGTAGCTTTGCTGCATCATCGAAGAATACATCGAGGTCCGCTGCATCTGCGGCAGCGGTACGTAGTTGCTCATCGTGTAGCCCTCGCTGAGGATCTCCCAACGCGCATTGCGCAGCTTATCCGCTTCTGTCTGCTCGATGCTCCGCTGCGCGCTTTCGAGAGACTGCCGCACTGCACTGAAATTGATCTGGGCCTGTGTCACATAGCCTGCCTCTGCCTGCAAAGTCCAGGAAGCGATGCAGGGGACCAGCAGCATGACTGCAATGCGAATCTCCTGTTTCTTTTTTCGCCTGCATGGGTCAGCGCCGGTCGGCGCCGCTTGCTTTCTCTCCGCGCAGCGCATCCACAAGATCCATCCCATCAGGAGCAGCCAGTCGAGCAGCAGATAGCTGTCCGTCAGCACTCTGCCCTTGTTCACACAGGCCGCCGCCCACGGGATCAAGCACAGAACGCCCATCCAAAGCGGCGGTTTCTGCCGCTCCTGCAAGAACCCGCAGAAAGTCCGCGCGCAGAGCAGCAGGATCAGCGTCAGGAACGGGATCAGGATCTTGCCTCTGGCATAGAGCAGACCGTTCAGCACCAGACTGACCGCCGGGATCGTAACCGCCGCAAGCAGGCAAGCCGCAAGGAAGCGGGTTCTGCGTACCGTCAAGGCGGTCAGCAGGCAATACAAACTGATCAGCGTCAGGCCCATCCCGTATCCGTCATACAGCATGCCCGCCAGCGACAGATCGAGCAGTTTCAGCTGCTGCGCCGCAAAGGTTCCGCCGTCCTTAGTGCCGGACAGGATGCCCAGTCCGGTCGGCAGCAGCAGTCCGTAATAAGCGAAGTCATAGATCGAACTGCCGCCGCCCAGGTTCAGATACAGTGGGATCAGCCTCCCGGAATCCAGCATCGCACTGCGCAGCGTTTCCGCCAGCGGCAGATGCTGGCTGAGCCAGTCCGAACCGTAGCCAAAGAATTCCCCGCGCACCGCCGCCGGCCCCAGTGCCAAGAGCAGCGCAAGGCCGCTCAGCAGAAGAGGCAGCATTCTTATCTGTCTGGCTTTTGGATTTTTCGCCTTGTTTTCCACGCTTCCCATTTTCTTCTCCTTATAGAATCGAATTTGTTTGGTTACCCATTTGTTTCTCCAACAACAAAACCCATCTTAAGACTCTCATCTTAAAATGGGTTTTAGGTTCTTCTTAGGTATTTCTTAATTGTTTCTTAATCGTGGATCAGATTGAAAGCAGCTGTTCTCTTAACTCTGCCAAGTCCGTTTCAATAATTTCCCAGACAAGTTTTAAATTTACGCCATCGTAATCATGAATGATCCGGTTGCGTAATCCTCGGATCTGGTGCCACGGAATGTCCGCATATTGCTCAATAAATGCGTCGTCCAAGCGATTGATCAACTCTCCCATTTGGCTCAAGTTGAACACACAAGCTTCCACAAGCTGCGTATCTTCAGAAAATACCGCGTAATTTTTTCCTTGGCAATATCGTTGTATTTTATCAATATGCTTCACAATTTTTTGCAGGATCTCTCTATTTTTCATACAGCAACACTCCTGTCATATCAATTTCATGATGTATCTTAGAGCTTGGCTCGATATGGTTAATGTCAAACAAGTCGACATCTTTGTCCAAAGCTTCTCTGATCTCCTCGCCCAGCCCTACAAACTTCAGACCACGTAAGCCACTGTCGACAAGTAAGTCAACATCACTTTTCCCGCAGGCGGTCTGTTTGCCGTATGAGCCGAACAAAATGGCTTTTTTCACATTGTTTCGTCTAAAAACAGGCGACAGAATCGTCCGGATCTCCGAAATCGAATAGATTTTTTCCGTCATAGCGCTGCCTCACTTTCTATATTTATACAACTTCATTATACAAGATTTTTTTCATCCTGTATATGAAAAAATGTTTTGCTGTCATGATTTTATGCACTGCGCGCCCTCCGGCAGCGGGAAGCGGATACTGGCTTTGAACTGGTCGCAGTCAATGGCTATGTCGAAACTGCCGCCGAGCGCCGCCGTAAGCTTTGTAACGCCGCAGCTGAGCCTGTACACGCGCCAGAAGTTCCGCCGGATTGTACGGCTTTTCGATATAGTCATCCGCACCCAGCATCAGCCCGGAGACCTTGTCGCTTTCCTCGGTTTTGGCGGAAAGGATGATCGCCGGGATGTTGTGGTTCTCGCGGATCTTCATCAGAGCCGAAAGTCCGTTCAGCCGCGGCATCATCACGTCCAGCAGGATCAGATCCGGCTGACTGCGTTCGAGCACGTCAAGGGCCTCCATGCCGTCATAAGCCGTCAGGATCTCATAGCCCTCGATCGCCAGCAGCTTGCCGAGTGAATCGACGATCTCCCGGTTGTCATCCACGATCAATATCGTACCTTTCATATGCAGTCCTCCCCTTTTGTCTGTTGCTTTACCGATACCTTCCGTTGATAAAGGTATCATACTGCCCGCGCCGAAAAAACAAGCCAGATTTTCCTTAAAGAATTCTTAATTTGACGTTACAGCGGCGCGGTCTGCTCCGCCAGCCAGTCCCGGACGTCCGTCTCCAAAAGCGGGGCCAATGTCTCATAGACCTGCCGATGGTAATCGTTCAGCCAGCAGAGCTCCACGTCCGTCAGTTCCTCGGTCAGGATCGCCTCCCGCTCGAACGGGCAGAACGTAATGGTTTCAAAGAAAAAGCGCTTTCGACTTGCGCCTGTGCCGCACGCCGCGCTTTTTTCGGCATGCGGTGCAGCCGCATGCGCGTCCGCCGCGTGCGGCTCTGTCCGCTCTGCCGCGCCTGCTGCCTGTTCCCGGCATAAGATCTCGTTTTCCAGCCGGATCCCGAATTCTCCGGTCAGATAAACCCCCGGCTCATTGCTGGTGATCATGCCCGGTACGATATGCGAAGCCTTGCCGCGCGGGCTGATGGTGTTCGGCCCCTCATGCACACTCAGCAGGTGGCCGACACCATGGCCTGTCCCATGCAGATAGTCCAGGCCCTGCGCCTGCAGCAGCCCGCGCGTCATCTGATCCAAGTCAGCCCCGGTCGTTGTCTCGTCAAACACTGCGGTCGCCAAAGCAATATGGCTTCTCAGCACCGCGGTGTAACAATGCTTCATCTTTTCGGTCAGCGGTCCCAGCGCGATCGTTCTCGTAATATCCGTTGTCCCATCCGGATACTGGCCGCCGGAATCTACCAGCAGGAATCCTTCCGGCGTGAGCGGCACATCCGTCTCCGGCTTGGATTCATAATGCACGATCGCCCCATGCGGACCATAGCCGGCGATCGTGTCAAAACTCAGATCATACGCACCCGCGCGGCGGCGTTCCTCTTCCAGCTGCGCCGCCGCCGACATCTCCGTCAGCGCTGCGCCGTTCGCGTCTTCTTCCGCTGTCGCTTTCGCGTATCCCGCTCCCGCCGGCAGTCCGTTTGCCTCACTGCCTGCCCGCGCTCCTTTTTCATCGCTGCCTGCCCGCACGGCCTGCAGGCGCTGCTTCAACCGGAACAAAAACCGCACCATCGCCGCGCCGTCCCGCACATGAGCACGGCGCGTGGCGGCGATCTCTGTTTCATTCTTGATCGCCTTCATCAGCATGCCCGGATCACCCCCTGACAATTTTTCAATCCTGCCCGGGATCGACGCCGCCATCCCGTAGCTGACACGGCTCTCATCCAGCAGCAGCCGACCCGGCGGCAGTTCTTTCAGATCTTCAAAAATGTAAAAATACGGCAAAATGCGCAGATTCCCCCCGTGATCACATTTTGCTGCATTTCCATCTCCATTTGACACCGTGTCCGGCAGCGCACCGGCAGCACCATCTGCACCTTCCCGCAAAGCCGCACGAAACAGCTCCGCCGCTTCCTCCGACTCATTCAAGAGATAGACCCGCGTTTCCTGCGGCGTCAGCAGCAGGAACGCATAGAATACCGGCGTATGCGTGACATCCTGCGCCCGCAGATTCCAGATCCACGCGATCTCCTCCAGCGACGTGATCAAATGATAATCCGCGCCCTGCTCCTGCATCGCCCGGCGGATCCGCCCCAGTTTCGACGCTGCGGATTCGCCTGTCACCTCTAGCGGCAGCGCGTAGAGCTTAGATGCCGTAAGCGGCGGTCTCTGCGGCCATACAAGACCGCAGAGGTCCAGATCCCAGCGCAGCGGAAAACGTTCCTCCAACTGTCTGCCCAACTTCCGGTCCACGATACGCCCATCGAAGCCGACCGTCCGTGCGGTATGCGCGCTTTCCTCTTGCCCCGCAGCCGCCGCGCCGCTTTTCTGTCCGTTTTGCCCCGCGGCGTCAGCCTGCGGCAAGTGGCTTTGCAGCCACTCGACCAGCGTCGGTACACCGGCTGTTCCCTCGCGCATGAGCGTGATCCCGCTGCCTGCGAGCTGCGTCTCCGCCTGCAAAAAATACCTGCCGTCGGTCCACAGCGCCGCCGCGTCCGGTGTGACCGCCAGCGTTCCCGCAGACCCTGTAAATCCGGATAGATATTCCCGACATTTAAAGTAATCATTCACATACTCCGACCCATGAAAATCCGTAGTCGGCACGATCCAGGCGCCGATCCCGTTTTCCCGCATCGCTTCCCTTAAAGCTGTAAGCTGTTCTCTCATTTTCTCCGCCTCTTTTCTATCGTTATCGGTTCTCCAAGTTCTCTGCTGTCATTCCTTTTCCTTGCTTCCACTTTCTTGCTTCCGCGTCGTCACCCTGCCGCGTCATCACTCTGCGCGCTGATTGTCGCCTGTCGCGTAGTCGATCTCCACACCGGGCTGTACATTATAGACAAAGACATGGAATGACACGCTTTCGCCCGCGTCTTCCACCGACATGGCCTCCATCTCCACGCCGCTCGCCAGCAGGTTTTCTCCCTCGAAGACCGGGGTCACGCGATACAGCACGTGTCCATCCGTTTCCCACACATAATCAGCCACCTCGTTTTCATACGGGATCATATTTTCGTTCATATAGCGCGTACCGGTGATCAGATTTCGTTCGTTCGCATTCTCGCCTGCCAGACTGTAAGCGATCAGGTGACAGCGATTGTACAGATATTTCGTTGTGATCAGATCGTCATAACGCACAGTCTGCCAGCCTGTCGGCCGGATCATGCCGATACTTTCGCGTTCCTCCGTCGGCATCAGTTCCCGGCAGACATTCGCGTAAGCGGTCCCGCACCTTCCCAGCCAATCCAGACTGCTGTAGGCCTCAAACGCTTCCGTTGTCAGCTCATCCGTTGTAAAACCGGGCTGATTCTTTGCCAGCTCGATGACAGCCTCGCCGCTGTACGCCGGAATTTCAACCGCAGTCTGCGTTCGATCACCATCCGTATCCAATCCCAGCAGGCCTGCCGCCACACACAGCAGCACCGCTGCCGCTGCTGCCAGTTTCTTGATCCTGCGCAGACTTCTGCCCATGCCGCCGCCTCGGTTCCGATTCCGGTATCCCGTCTTTCTTATCATTCTCTCAGATCCCCTTTTCTGCCTCTTATGTATTGCTTGTATCCCTATTATATACTATTTTTATATTCTGTGCATCGCCTGACGAAACTTTTCCTGTATGAAAATCTGGGTGGTTTTCATTTTTTCCTTTGATCGACGAGCCGGTATATTTTTTCCGTTCCTGGGACGCTGAAAAGAACTTGCCGCTGGACGATTTTTCGTATAAAATAGTCTTGAACGCAGCGTGTTCTCCGGAGAAAGTGCCGGAAGAACTGAAACCGCTCTACGGGTACTTAAACGACCCTAGGCAGAGCCAGGTTTCGCCGCTGACGCGCAGGATCGACGCGCGTGTCAAGAAGTTCAATACCGATGAATGGAGGCGCAAGTACATGACATTTGAGTACATGCTGAAAGAACGCGAGCGCAAAGGCCTGGAACAGGGTCGCGAACAAGGCCGCAATGAGGGACTTGCCGAGGGTGCTGCGCAGGAAAAGCGTGAGATCGCCAAGGCGATGAAGAAAAAGAATATGGATCTTTCTGTTATTCAAGAGCTTACTGCTCTGCCGATCGAGGAGATTGAAAAACTTTAATTCCCTTTACTCATTTTCCTCATCCGCAGGCTCTGCCGTAACCCCGTACAGCCGGTCGCGCTGCGCGCCGAGCGTCCGCGTCAGCAGCCCCAGGAAAAAACCAACCAGTACGGCGGCGATCACGGTTCCCAAGCCGACGCTTCCCAGACTGTGCAGCATCCATACGCAGACCAGCGCCGAAATGCCTACCATACTGCAGTCGAAAGCGATCTTGACCTTTGCGATCTCGATCCCGCTCACCTGCGCCAGTGTCTGCATCGCGCCCTCGCCCGCGAGCGGCGGCAGATCTGCCGGGAGATAAAGAAAAATGCCGAACGCGATCAAAAACGCGCTCAAGGCCATCATCCCGAAGCGGAACACAAGGTTTTGCGTATCCGGCAGCAGAGAAAAAAGATAATTGCTGAACGTCGTATAATAGCCGAAGATCACCCCGATCGGCACCTGCAGCAGATTGATCAGCCGAAAATCCGCTCGCAGGATCAGAAGCTGCAAAACGACCAGTCCTATGTGGAACAGGATCGTCGCCTTTCCCATTTCGATGCCCCATACGCAGGTCATCGTATAAGGGATCGAGCTCACCGGCGAAACTCCCAGATCGGATTTTACCGATAAGGCGATCCCGATCGTCATAAGAAACAAACCGATCAGATAGATCGGTATCCGGACTCTTAATTTTTTCATGATCCGATCAGCCTCCTTCACAAGTCATTCAAAATAGATCATCACCGGAAATGTCAAAACGATATTTCCGAAATCACAAAAAAAGAAACCAGCCGAACAGCATCGTCCCTCTACGCGTTCTATGCCGTCCGCCCAAGTTCTGATTATACCAAAAAACGAGAGAAAATTCAATCGCTTTTCCCTCGTTTTCTTATCTCAGTGTTTTCCTATTTGCCGTTCTGCCTGTTTCCAGTCACCACTTCGGTTACGCGGTCGATGTAGTCACTTTCGATTCCGTATCGTTTTACACCTCAATTTGCTTTCAGCGGCAAGAACACACGGATTTCCGTGCCTTCGCCCGGCGTGCTTTCCAGTACGATACGACCACCCAGATCCTGGACTGCATGCTTTACGATCGAAAGTCCCAGACCGGTGCCTCCCGACTCCTTGGAATGGCTCTTGTC
>DJPG01000113.1:22533-36523 GCA_002439735.1 Firmicutes bacterium UBA6418
CGGTAAAAGCGCTCAAAGACGCGCTCCTGATGTTGCGGTGGGATCCCAATTCCTGTGTCCTTGACCGTCAGCACCGCTTCCTCTCCTACACAACTGGTGGAGACCGTGACGCGACCCCCCTCCCGGTTATACTTGATCGCATTGTCACAGAGATTGTAACAGATCTCTGCCAGCAGTCGCTTAACGCTGCGCATTGGCAACGGCGCGCCTTCAAATTCCAAGCTCACCTGCTTTTTATCCGCCGTGTCCAAAAGGGAATCGGTCGTCTCACGCGCGATTTCCGAAAGATCACAGGTCTCAAACGGCAACTCATCGCCTTCATCCAACTGCGAAAGACGGATGATATCCTCGATCAGACTTACCAGACGCGCGGCTTCCGTACGAATATGTCCCACAAAGCGCGGCAGATCCTGCTTTGCCACCAATCCGTTTTCAATCAATTCCGCACTGCCCATAATCGACTGCAGCGGCGTTTTCAGCTCATGTGAAACATTGGCCGTAAACTCCCGGCGATTCTGCTCGGCATGCGCCGTCTCCGTTACGTCAAATACCAAAATAACCGCGCCGATGATCTTACCGCCGGAGCTGATTGCGCTGATATCCAACTGATAGGTCTGCTCTCGGCGTTGCATCTGCATCTGACTGTAGCCGCTTTCCAATGCGCCCGCAATTGCCACGCTCACCTCTGGGCTTCGCTCTATCGTCAGGAAATCTTCTCCCACACAGCTTTCATCCGTCTCAAACAACCGCTGTGCCATCGGATTGATGCTGAGAATCTGACTTTTTTCATTGAGCAGGATCAATCCCTCTTTCATGCTGCCTGTAACCTGGTCGAACTCATCGTTTTTGCGCTGCAGTTTGGCAAGCTGTAGGTTGATCTGACGCCGCTGCTGATTGATTCTCCCCAAGAGCGGCGCTAATTCCTCATAAGTGTCGTTCTCGAGCGGATGTTCCAGATCCAGATTTTCCAACGGCGCGACCACCCATTTAGCGATACGCTTGGAGAGAAGCGCTGACAGTACCAACGCCACAATCAATACCAGCAGGATCGGCTGCAGCATTCCCAGCACCAGCACGCCGGAGGTTGCTCGGCTGATCGAAATACGCAGCACACTGCCATCCTTCAGTTTCTGTGCCCGATACAAGGTCTTTTCCATCAGCGTTGAAGAATACCGTGAACTCTCACCGAAGCCTTTTTTCAAAGCCTGTTGGAATTCTTCACGATCCGCGTGATTTTCCATGTCACTGCCGTCCGCTTTGGTATCATACAAAACGTTTCCATCGGGATCGATCCAAGTTAAACGGAAGTTCTTCGATGCTAGATCCAAATCGTCCAGATAGGTCTGTCCGCTTTCCTCGATCGCGGCCGAAGCGAGTGTCAGTTCGTCCTGCATCTGCTTTTCCTGCAGACCGCCGAAATAGTCATATAAACAGCCTAAAATGATGAGCAGACTTGCGAGCAGCACTGCGCCGGCCGCGACCATCATTGCTTGAAATATCTTTTTCCTCATGCCTGTACCTCCAACCGGTAACCGATTCCGCGCACGGTTTCAATCAAAGCTCCGTAAGCTCCCAGCTTCTGTCGCAGCGTCCGGATATGTACATCGACCGTGCGAGTTTCGCCCATATAGTCAATGCCCCAGATCTCATTGAACAGCTGATCTCTGGTAAAGGCGGTTCCCGGATGGGACATAAACAGCTTTAAAAGTTCAAATTCCTTGAGAGTCAACGTGATGCGCTCACCGTCTGCCGTAACCGTGTACTCGTCCAGATTGATAACCAGACCTCCGGCTTTCAGCAGATGCTGCACCTGGGATGGTTTATAGCGCCGCATGATGGCTTTGATGCGCGATACCATTTCCATCATTCCGAACGGCTTGACCAGATAATCATCCGCGCCCAGATCCAAGCTTTGGATCTTGTCATATTCCATTCCCCTGGCAGTCGCCATGATGATTGGAATTTCCGCAGTCGCCGGTGCCTTTCGCAGGGATTTGAGCAGTTCAACGCCGCTTTCGCCCGGCAGCATCACATCCAGGATTACCAGATCCGGCGTCTCCGTTTCCAATGCTTTGCGGAACTCCGCACCGTCTGCAAAGCCTCTGGCCTCAAACCCTGTGGATTTCAGCGTGTAAACTTCGATATCCCGAATACTGCTGTCATCCTCCACGCACCATATTTTCATTGTTCTTCCTCCTTGTGGATCCCTGTCACCGCGAAGACAACCCATTCCGCAAGATTTACGGCATGGTCGCCGATACGCTCAAAATATTTCGCGATCATCAAAAGATCCAGCGCATATTCTCCATCCTGCGGGTTGTGGGCGATCACGCTGATCAGATCGCTTTTGACCTTTTCAAAGAATTCATCCACCACGTCGTCGTAGGCAATGACACTTTCCGCAAGCTCGGTATCCTTATGCACGAAGGCGTCCACGCTCTCGGTCACCATTTTGATGGTTGCCTTGGCCATCTCGTTGATGTCGCCGCACTCCTGCCCGGAACGCCCCTGCAGGAATGTGATGATCTCGCTGATATCCTCTGCCTGATCTCCGATTCGTTCCATATCCGTAATCATCTTCAATGCGGCCGATATCTGCCGGAGATCACGCGCCACCGGCTGCTGCTGCAAAAGCAGCTTCAAGCACAGACTCTCAATGTCCCGTTCCATGCGGTCAATTTCCGCATCCATCGGCTTGACAGCCTTTGCGGTTTCCACGTTGCCATCCATCAATGCCTGCGCTGCCAATCCAATGACTTCCTCACACTGCGCGCCCATCTCGATCAGCCTTTTATTCAGAAGCTGCAGTTCCTCGTCAAATCTGCTTCTCATATCAACCAAACCTCCCTGTGATGTAATCTTCGGTACGTTTTTCCCGCGGCTGCGAGAACATTTTTTCGGTGTTTCCGTATTCTACCAGCTCACCGAGCAGGAAGAAAGCAGTCTGATCCGAGATACGCACCGCCTGTTGCATGTTGTGGGTTACGATAACTATAGTGTACCTGTCTTTGAGCTGAATTGCAAGCTCTTCTATCTTAGAAGTTGAAATTGGATCCAACGCGCTGGTCGGTTCATCCATCAAAAGCACCTCCGGCTGCACAGCCAGCGCCCGCGCGATACAAAGCCGCTGCTGCTGTCCTCCTGAAAGCCCCAGCGCTGATTTTTTCAGCCGATCCTTGACCTCATCCCAGATTGCCGCGTCACGCAGCGAGCGTTCCACGATGTCGTCCAGCTTTGCCTTCGCCTTGATGCCATGCGTGCGCGGTCCGTAAGCGATGTTATCGTAAACGCTCATCGGAAATGGATTCGGTTTTTGGAACACCATGCCGATTTCCTTGCGCAGCTCGTTGACATCGACCGATGGATCGAAGATTTCACGTCCCTTGTAACGAATGTCTCCGGTGATCTTTACGCCCGGAATCAGATCATTCATGCGGTTCAGCGTTTTCAGAAACGTTGACTTACCGCAGCCGGATGGCCCAATCAGTGCGGTAATGCTCTTTTCGGGGATATCAATATTCACATCTTTGAGAGCCTGCGCATTGCCATACCACAGACACATATCTTTCACAGTAATGATATCGCTCATAATTTGATTCACACCTCTCTTCTCTTCTTATAATATTTTCCGACCAAAGTCGCCGATAAATTGATCAAAAGTGCCAGGATCATCAGGATTGACGCGATCGCGAACGCCACCTCAAACTCGCCCTGCTCCTTTGCGTAAACGTACAGCGCAACCGTCAAAGTCGCGCCGGATTCCCGCAATCCGTCAATCAGGTTGTATGCGTTGTGCGCGAAGCCCGCCGTATACAGCAATGCCGCCGTCTCACCCAGAATACGTCCAACTGCCAGAATACAGCCGGTGATGATGCCGTCGACACAGCCCGGAAACACAACGGTTCGAATCACGCGCCACTTACCCGCGCCCAATCCGAACGCTCCCTCGCGATAGGATTGCGGTACAGTCTTCAGACTTTCCTGCGTCGTACGCATGATCGTCGGCAGGTTCATGATGACTAAAGTCAGACTTCCGGCCAGCAGCGAAGTTCCCATGCCCAAAAATTCGCAAAAGAACATCATACCTACCAGACCATAGATAATGGATGGGATACCGGAAAGTGTTTCTGCCGCATACTCGATTGCGGCAACCAGTTTTTTATTCTGTGCGTACTCTGTCAGATAAATGGCCGCGCCTACACCCAACGGCAGCACAACAACCAGGGTTGCCAAAACAATATAAATCGTATTCAGAATATCCGGATAAATACCGATTTTTTCGGTCAGATAACTCGGCTCGGTGCTTAACAGCTCCCAGGAAAGGTTCGGAATCCCCCTATACATAACATAGCAGATCAGGAATGCAACCAGGATGCAAGTCAGCACTGCGGAAATCATCATCAGGATTTTCATCACTGCGATATAGGTTCTTCTTTGTTTTGAAATTTTTTTTGTCTGCATCTTGTCTAACCCCCTTACCGTTCCTTACTGCGCTTAAGGAAAAAGTTCAGTGTCGCGTTAATCAGCATAATAAAGAAGAATAACACCAACGCGATGGAAAACAGTGCCTGCCGCTGCAGTCCGGCTCCGGCATAGGACATCTCGCTGGCCACCGCCGTCGTCAGGAAACGCACACTCTCAAACAGGTGCGGCATGTTTGCCACGTTGCCCGATACCATCATGACCGCCATTGCTTCGCCGATCGCGCGACCTACACCCAGCACGACAGCTGCCGCAATGCCGCTCCTAGCCGCAGGTACCGAAACCTTAAACCACGTTTCCGTCGGTGTTGCGCCGAGTGCAAATGACGCGTCCTCGTATTCCTTCGGAACGGCTTCTAAGGCGGTAATGGAAACCTTGATAATCGAAGGAAGGATCATGATCGCAAGTACAATAATCGCCGCCAACAGACTGGAGCCGTCCGGTACATGGAAGATTTTGCGAATGCCGGGAATCAAGATCAGCATGCCGACCAATCCGTAAACAACAGAAGGAATTCCAGCCAGCAGGTTGACAGCTTCCTCTACGATTCCTCTCAGCTTCGGCGGTGCCTCTTTGGCCAGATAAACTGCAGTAAAGAACCCCATCGGTACGCCAAGCAAGATCGCTCCGGATGTGCCGTACACGCTGGTCAGAATGAATGGCAGTATACCAAATTTTGCATCTTCGTTCGTGGACGCCCAGACTTTACCGAACAGAAAGTCTGTCAGACCGATCTGTCGAATGGCCGGAATACCTGCAATAATCAGATAAACGGTAATCATCAGCACACAAGCGACTGTCACCAGGCCGAGAATCAAGAAAACGCCATGGATCACCGTTTCAAAAGTCTTTTTACGCCTCGTCTGCGCAAGGCTTTGTTTTTCTATTTTATGCAGCTGATTCTCTTGCTGCCGTTTTGTCTTGTTCATATCTCGTGCCTTTCTGCATATGCGCAAGCCATGCTTTCCCTGCGAAAGAATTCTATATAAAAATAATTCTATATAGCAGGAAACTGCGGTCGTTCCGATTGGGAACGCCGCAGCTCTTCTGATGAATTAGTTTGCAGGTACTGCTCCGGCTGCGGAGATAACCTCTGCGGCGTCAGCGGAAGTTGCGTAGTCAAAGAACTTCTGCGCTGCTTCGGAGAGTTCCGTTCCTTCCTTCGTTACCAGAACGAACGGACGCTGTACTTTATAAGTACCATCTTTTACAGTTTCTTCGCTTGCGGTTACACCATCAACAGATACTGCTTTCACGGTATCCTTCAGTGCTGCCAGAGAAGCATAACCGATCGCATCCGGGTTCTGGGAAACAGTGGTGATGACATCGCCTGTG
This sequence comes from Firmicutes bacterium UBA6418, assembly GCA_002439735.1. Classification (GTDB taxonomy): domain Bacteria; phylum Bacillota; class Clostridia; order Peptostreptococcales; family Anaerovoracaceae; genus CAG-238. Next base: position 28,351 of record DJPG01000113.1, read on the forward strand.
GAAGTTAATTCCTGACGATATTTGCAAGCCTCTTCCGTGCCGGTGATGGATTCAAAACCATCTCTTGTACCGCTTCCGGCTTCACGTCCGATCAGAACGATTTCTGCGTCATTGCCGCCGACTTCTTTCCAGTTTGTAATCTCGCCGGTGTAGATCTTCGCGATCTGGTCAAGGCTTAAATCTGTTACCGGGTTTTCCGGGTTTACAATGATCGCAATACCATCATAAGCCAGAACGGTTTCCTGCAGACCTTGGGATTTTTCTTCATCCTTCAAGCTTCTGCTGGAAAGACCGATGTCGCAACGTCCTTCCGAAACTGCCGTGATACCGGAACCGGAACCGGTCGGATTGTATGTAACTTTGATGCCTTCATTATCTGCTTCAAATGCTTCTGTCAAACCGCCGATTACTTTTTCCATGGAAGTAGAACCATCTGTCGAAACAGTTCCGGTTGCTCCGTCGTCTTTTGAGCATCCAGTGAATACCATCATGGTAAGCAATAAAATCAATACAATGCTTCCTAACTTTTTCATTTTTATAATCTCCTTTTCCTTATTGAGTTTTTGTTTTTCTCTTTTGTACAAGTACATCATACTGTCTTTATGTTAAAAGAAAAAGGAACCTTTTGTTAAATCCAAGTAAAGTTAATTCCCTCTTGACTTTATCGGATAAATCCTATATTCTATTTTTAGAAGTGTGAGGTATCTATATGGAAAAGTTTGAAGTCGAATTTTATGAACGAGATACAGATAATCTTGAAAGGTCAGGCAGAAAAAAATGAGTACAAAATTTAATGATTTTTTGGATGAACAGCTTCAAGACCCTGAGTTTCAAAAAGAATATGAAGCACTGCAGCCGGAACATGCGATCATTCAGGCAATCATAGATGCACGCAAGCAATCCGGCCTGACACAAAAAGAGCTTTCCGCACGTACAGGTATTGCACAAAGCGATATCAGTAAACTCGAGTGCGGCAACGCGAATCCGTCCATTCGCACACTGCAGAGACTGGCTCTGGCAATGGGCATGACACTCCATATTGAGTTTCGCCCAAATAAAAAAGGGCTCGGTTGACGAAAAAAAGAGACAGGCACGCCGGTGCTTGCATGGATTGTATTTTTTATGCATCTGCCGAAATGTTCCGTCTCTTTTGTTTTTCTTCGATTCGGTTACTCTGTCTATATTTCTATTTTCGATGCTACGACAATTTGATTACGCCTCTTCGAGCCGGTGTGAGCGGATCAGGTATCTGTCGTCTGCTTCCTGCAGGGTCACCACATCCACCTTGCCGTCGCCGTAAAGGTTGCCGCGCAGGACTACGGTATCGCCGTTCTTCGTACCGGAAGCCGGTGCAAAGCTCACGCCGCCGAAGTCGCTGCTCGTGTTCAGATAGCGGTCGATCGCCGGTATGTAGCTTTGCACTTCCTGCCAGTTTGGGATGTCCTGGATCCGGATCCCCGTATAATATTCCAGCGATACGTTCAGCGCCTGCGGAGCAAAGAGCCGCACCGGCGTCGGCGCGTCGTTGACGCCCATATCGCCAAAGCGATCTTTCCACGTTTTGGACGCCAGCAGTTTTTGCTCCTGCTCCTTTGTCCACCGGAAGCATTCCGGGAAAGACGGATAGTAGCGCAGGAAGTGCTCCAGATCGATCTCCTTCGGATCGTCATATTGACTGCTGAGGAAACAGTACAGGGTATTCGGATTGTATGCTGTGTTATTGCCGCCAACAGATACCGAAAGTGCGAACATACGGGTCAGTTTTTCCAGCGCTGCCTGCGTCAGCATGCCGTCCGGATGCGAAAGCAGGAAATCCCAGTTTTCCAGTTTCAAAGCGTAATCCTCCGCGCCGGTCTGCTGCGTTTCGCCGCCTGCTTCGGCCTGCTGTTCGTTACCGCGTCCATCCTCGTTCCTTGCTTCCGTCAGAATCTTTTGAAATTCCGCTTTTCCGCCGAACGCGCGGTAGTCAGGCTCCGTAAACGTGTCATAACTGCTGACTTCTACCGAGACGACCGCATCGCCGAGGCTTTCCTCTGATCCCATACGTTCGCGGATCAATTCGCAGGTTTTGGTGAAGCTCAAGGTATAGCCGCGCGGCAGCATGGTCTTTTCGTCCATTTCGATGACCAGTTCGGCACTCTGCAGCAGTTCGGTCGTTTGTGCGTCGTCCTCTGACCACAGATTGTAAAAACCGATCCCGTTTGACGCCAAAACGCTGTTCAGGCCCTGATTTTCCCCGATCGCGCAGAACAGTTCCCAATCGTACGGCATCGTCACATGGTATTCATTTCCTCTGCGTGTGATCTGCTTGCTCTCTATGGCCGCTTTCAGACACTGCCGCAGGTTGCCGAGCAGATCATCCTGTCCGTAGGAAGCAGGTTCCCGGTCGTAGTAGCTCACCGTCGTTTCGGCCCGCACGGTCTGACTGCCGAAGTCGATCCACCCTTGTCCCGGGGCGCTGTCCACACTCTGGATATAGGTCCGCACAGCACCGCCTCGCGTACCTGTGAGATAATAGCCGAACGTATAGGCCGTATCCGCCTGCGCGGCATCCCCTGATCCCGTGGCCTGCTCCGTGGTTTCCAAGGTCGTCGTACCGAGTATGCACAGCGGCTCTTCCGACTGCTGCGATGCAAACACTTCGTGCGTACGGGTGCCGGAGAGCGTGCCGTAATCGATATCGGTTGTCCTGGTTGCTTCCATGCTTTTTACCGCAAGCAGATTCTCGTAGGCCTGCGTGAGTACCGCGCGATTTGCTTCGCTGTCCTGTCCGACCGGGTTCAGCGCGAAGCACACGCAGCCGACTGCCAGCGCCAACAACGCGGCGACCGTGATCCAAGTTTTCGGCTTCTTGAAAGCTGCCAATGCTTTGACACGCGCGCTGGCCTCTTTTTCGCCGCCGATGAACGAGGTCGTGCCAAGAAGGAAGCGTTCGCTGCCGGCCGCCTTGACCAGCGTCGCCGCATAGGCTTTTTTGTCTCCTGTCAAACGTGCCGCGTCGTAATCGCAATACACTTCCATATCGCGGCGGAACCGGCGGAAGGCCAGCCATGTGACCGGATTCCACCAGAATATTGCCAGAAGCAGCGCGGCCGAAAAATTACCGCTTAAGTCGCCATGTTTCAAATGCGTCAGTTCATGCGCCAGCACCTGCCGCTGCTCCGCCTCATCGAATCCGCTCTCCAATGCGATCACATAACGGCCGTCCAGCCGCGTCAGAAACGTGTTGTCCGCGCCTTGCTTTATCGAGATCTTTGCGCTGCTGCGGATACCGATCTTCGTCCGAAGTTCCGTAAGCTGCTGCCGCAGCTGTGCGTCCTCGCAGTCTTCCAGCATACGCAGCTTCTTTCTCTGCTTTCCACTTCCGATCAGCAATCCGCCCAGAAGCATCAGAACGCCTGCGATGTAGATCCCGTTCTTCAAACGGTCTCTGCCTGCCGATGCCGGAAAGCCCTCGGTAATCGTCCGGTCGGTGAACGGCACCTGCATGCGGACTTGTGCCTGCCCACTTGGCGTCACGGCCATCCCTTGCGCATCGCTCGGCCGTTCGCTTTCCTGCATGCTGCCGTCCGGATCTTCGTAAAGATCGCTGTCCTGCGCCGGCTCGGCATTTGGCATGACCGCGCGTACCTGCATCTGCGGCAGATAGGTTCTGACCGCGAGATCACTCTCCGGCAGAATGCCCGTCAATGGTACTGCCAGTATCGCCGCCGCGACCGGCAGCCACAAAAGCATATGTCCCCTCGGTGTGATCCGGTTCCCCGCCGCCAGCTTGATCAGCAGCACGAGCGCCGCAGCCGCGGTCACGACAATACTCAGATTCAGCATGTTCATTTTTTACCCCTCCATGCAAATGTTCCTGTTTTTTCTTTTTTTCTTTTTTCCTTTTGCCGCGAATCCTGCGATGCAGCTTCAGTCCATCTTGTCGATAATTTTCATTAAGATCTGCTGTTCCTCTTTGGTCAGGTTCTTGCCGGAAACCAGCGAGGACACCATGAGCTTCGCCGAGCCGTCAAAGATACGGTTGATGAAGCTTTTCATTTCTTCCCTGCGGCAGGCTTCCTCCGATACCGCCGCGGCATACCGAAAATTGCGCGGGTGACTCTCATCTGCGGTGACGGCCTCTTTCTCCACCAGCCGTCCGACCATCGTGCGCACCGTCGTGTAGCTCCATCCGGATTTTGCCACCGCCGCGGCGATCTCCTTTAACGTCATCTTTTTCCCCTCGTGCTGCCAGAGCGCTTTCATGATCGTCCACTCCGCGTCACTGATGGAAACTTGTTTGTTCATTCTGTTCCCCTTTCTTACTTGTATCACGTTTGTTTTTTACGTCCTTTGTTTACATTTGTAATCCCTTTTGTGCTTTTAGTTTACATGTGTAGTTATAAAAAGTCAAGCATTATTTTCCTGACCTCATATCATATTTTTTTCACACAAAAAAGCAAACCCTCGCGATGTTCTCACAAGTGTCTGCCTAAACATTCTATGCGTTCTGCAGCAGGATATCCGCCTCTGTCAGCATCGGATAGCAGACCAGCGCCGTGCCGTCCAAGTCTTCCCGGTGTATGTCCACCGCCGTGATGCGACGGTTGTCGTAGGTCGTATAATAGTAGATCCCGCGGCTGGCATTGCAGCAGGACGTATAGATCGTGATCTCATATTTGCCGTCCGCGACCTCGCAGCATCCGCGCTGCTGCTCGACCGAACCCAAAATGTGAAAGAACTGACTGACGCTCGCAGCTTCCGAAGCATCCGAAACCGCATGCGCCCGCGTAAAGGCTACGCGCACGAAGCGCGACATCGACGACAGATCCCCCGGCAGGCCGATCGCCCCCATCCCGCGGCTGTAGGTACGGAGCGGCAGCTGCGGCGCGAACCGGTTCTCCGGCTGCCGCGGCGAAAGCTGCAGATAATTGTTCAGGTTGAACATCTGCAGATCGAACGGCGGATTGTTGGTCAGCACGCCAGCCGGATTGTCATAGATCTTGAGTCCCTCCGCCACGGATTCAACCGTAACGGTCTCATCTTTGTCCGCGATCAGCCAGTGCAGCTGCGCCGGCGGAAAATGCTCGCTGTACAGCGTTCCGGTCAGGTTCAGATCCGCAAGTTCGGTGCGCACCTCCGCGACCGACGCGCAGCGGCTGAGCAGGTAACTGGTAAACTCAAACTGCGCCACATTTTTGACACGCTGAGCATTCCGGCCCTCATACGGCTTTGTCATTTGCGTTAGGACTTCCGTGTCATCACTCGCCCCGCTTTCTCCCGTCTCGGAAACCGGCTCCCGATAAACCGCGTTGCCGACAAAATTCAGTCCGGCCATCGCCAGTCCTTTTTCATTGACTGCGTCATAGAACAGCGGATAGCCGTCCGCCACGTGCGCCATGCCGATGATCGCGTAGTGCGCCTCGGATTTTCCAAGGAAACGAAACGCAAGCGGAAACCGCCGCGGCATCACCACGATCTCCTCGCCGTACGAAAATTCATAATCCAGCGTCCGTCCGAAATAAAAGTCCTTTGTCTTGTAAGTTGCTGCGGTACACATGCTTCCTCCTTTTTGCCGCTTACCGTCTGACGTGATCGACTTTCCGGACGGTAAGCTGTTTTTGTTCCATTCATATCTAGCTTTAGAATACCACTTTTGTGTGAAAGTATGATGATTTTGACAAAGGTCATTTTCTTTTTCCGCGGTTTGTGCTATACTTGCATGCGTGTGCTGCGGCGGATCTTGCGGCAGAGCCTCCGGATAAAAAATTTACATCACATCAAAAGGAAAGCGCTATGTCAATTCACAAAAAACAACATCCGATCCATCTGCTGATCCAATTTTTGAAGCGGGAAACCGTCTTGTCGATCTCCCTCATTTTGGCCGTCGTGTCGGCATTTTGGGTCAGACCGGACAAAACCTATATTTCTTATATCGATTTTCGCACGCTCGGCCTGCTCTTCTGTCTGATGAGCATCGTAGCCGGACTCAAACGCCTCGGTGTTTTTGACCTTCTGGCGGAAAAAATGCTCAGCAAGGCGGCACGAACAGCCGATCTGGTTCTTCTTTTAGTGCTGCTTTGCTTCTTTTTTTCCATGTTCATCACAAATGACGTGGCGCTGATCACCTTTGTGCCCTTCACCCTCACCATCCTGCATAAAATGCCCCGTCGCTTCCGGGACTACTGGATGCTGCGGATCGTCGCCATGCAAACGCTTGCCGCCAATCTCGGCAGCATGCTGACGCCGATCGGCAACCCGCAGAATCTTTATCTGTACACCGTTTCCGGCATAACGCCCGTCGAAATGCTCACGCTCATGCTGCCTTATACTGCGGCCGCGCTTGCGCTGCTGCTGGTTTGGATCGGCTTAGCCGCAAAAAAATTTTCGGCGGACGGAGATGCCAAAGATCCCGTCGCCTGGTCCTTTTCGGATACGGCGACGACACTTACCGATCCGCATCGTTTGACTGCTTATCTCCTGCTGTTCGCGGGATGCCTGCTCTGTGTGGCACGCTTGCTCCCGTTTCCGCTCATGCTGGCGTTGGTCCTCATCTATATCCTGCTGCGCGATGCTGTCGTTCTGCAGCAGGCAGACTACTCTCTGCTGGCCACCTTTACAGCGCTTTTTATCTTTATCGGAAACCTTGGGCGCATTCCGGCTTTCAACCTGTTCCTGCAGACGCTGATGAAAGGACATGAGATTTTGACCGCGGTCGCCGCCAGTCAAGTGATGAGCAACGTGCCTGCCGCGATCCTGCTTTCCGGCTTCACAAGCAATTATCCCGCGCTGATCGTGGGTACCGATATCGGTGGGCTCGGAACCTTGATCGCATCGATGGCCAGCCTCATCAGTTTCAAATATATCGCCGCGGAAAACGCCGGGCTTCGCCGGCCGTATCTTTGCATTTTCACGGCTTCCAATCTTATCTTTCTCCTTGCGATGCTGGGTCTGCTGCAAGTCTTGCCACACTGAAACCCGATTTTCCTTTCTTTTCCGCTTGCATTTTGCAGCGGATTTGTTATAATGGTTTTAAGAACATTTGTTCTTGTTTTCTGTTTCTGAGGAAAATCCGCGAAAAGGAGGTGTCCGTGTGGCGGAGCGTGTTTATCTTGCCATCGATCTCAAATCTTTTTATGCGTCGGTAGAGTGCGTGGAGCGCGGTCTGGATCCGCTGACCACGCATCTGGTCGTCGCCGACGCCTCCCGCACCGAAAAAACGATCTGTCTGGCGGTCTCTCCGAGCCTGCGCGCCTATGGCATCCCCGGACGAGCCAGGCTGTTTGAAGTCGTCCAAAAGGTCCGCGAGCTGAACGCCCTGCGGCTGACCCGTGCCCGCCGCCAAGCCTTTGCGGGTGAATCGGCCAATGCGGACGAACTGGCCGCGCATCCGGAACTTGCGATCTCGTATGTCACCGCACGGCCGCGCATGGCGCACTACATTGCCGCCAGTTCCCGTATTTACAGCATCTATCTCAAATATATCGCACCCGAAGACATCCATGTCTACTCGATCGACGAGGTCTTTATCGACGCCACAGATTACCTTCCTCTGTACGGGCTGACCGCACGCGAACTGGCTATGAAGATGATCCTTGAGATTCTGCGTGAAACCGGCATCACCGCGACGGCTGGCATCGGTACGAACCTGTATTTGGCAAAGATCGCCATGGATATCGAGGCTAAGCACATTTCCGCTGACGCAAACGGCGTTCGCATCGCCGAATTGGATGAAATAAGCTACCGAGAATTACTTTGGACGCATCAGCCGCTGACCGATTTTTGGCGCGTCGGGCACGGCTACGCGCAGAAGCTCGCTAAGGTCGGACTGTATACCATGGGCGATATCGCCCGCTGCTCGATCGGCAAGGCGGGCGAGTTCTATAACGAAGATCTGCTTTACAAGCTGTTCGGCATCAACGCCGAGCTGCTGATCGATCACGCCTGGGGCTGGGAGCCTTGTACCATGGCGGATATCAAGGCCTACCGTCCGGCTTCCTCGAGCATCAGCTCCGGACAGGTTCTGCAGTGTCCGTATCCGGTAGCAAAAGCACATCTGGTAGCCTGCGAAATGGCGGAGCAGCTGGCCATGGACCTGTTTGAAAAGCACCTTACCACCGACCAGCTTGTGCTGACCGTCGGCTACGACAAGACCGCGCGACCCGCTGACACGCACGGTATTGTGGTGACG
>DJPG01000113.1:36601-43996 GCA_002439735.1 Firmicutes bacterium UBA6418
CTGCCGCAGGCCACTTCCTCGATCACGATGATCGTCGATGCGCTCTCGGACCTGTATCAACGCATCGTCAATCCGGATTTTACGGTACGCCGCCTGACCCTCTGTGCGAACCATGTCCTGCCGGAAGACACGCTTGCCATGCACGGCGTCCTGCCAGCAAGCCGTCTGCCGCAAAACACAGGTAGCGCCGTCCCTGCAGAGCACGCGCAGTCTGCGCAGGCCGCCGCGGCTTTTGCAGGACAGGGACCGGAACAAGAGCAGCAGCTCGACCTGTTCGGCTTTGTCGCAGACGGCAAAGACATCTTCGGCCGCGACGCGGCGGAACTGCAACGGCAAAAAAAAGAAGCCGCCGCGGCCATCGCAAACGAGCGCAGGATCCAACAATCTTTGCTAGCGATCAAGCAGAAATTCGGTAAAAACGCGATCATCAAAGGCCGCGATCTCGAAGACGGCGCGACTGCCATGCAGCGCAACGAGCAGATCGGAGGACACAAGGCATGAAAAACTACGATGATATCCTCCGACTGCCGCACCCGGTCTCCGCGAAGTACCGGCAAATGCCTCTCGCAGACCGCGCGGCACAGTTTATGCCATTTGCCGCGCTGACCGGATACGAAGCGGCCTTAGCGGAAACCGCCCGCCTGACCAGTCCGCGTATCGAGCAAGACGAGACGCAGCGCGAACTGCTAGACCAGCAGCTCAGCTTCCTGCAAAGCCTTGCCGCAGAGGCATCCGGTGCGAATACACAAGCAAAACCCGCTGCGTCTTTTCTCGCATCCGAAGTCTCAAAATCCGCATCATCCATCGTTCCCCTGCAGATCACCGTCACCTACTTCTGCCCGGACACAAAAAAAGAAGGCGGAGCTTATCTCACCGCCTCCGGGATCTTTCAAAAAGTCGATCCGTATGCACAGCTTCTTTATCTGGAGCTTGCCGCCGCAGAGGATGCAATTCTGTCAGCCGACAGGACAGGCTTAGCAGCCGATCCGCCGTTTGACCAAACACCGGAACGTCAAGCCATCCCGCTCGCGGACATTCTTCGCATCGACGGAGCCTGTTTCTCGGCATCAGCGTTCTGATCCTGCTTTGCACGCTTCCCGCACAAACTGCAAAAAACTGCGTTCCGCCGCGCTCAGCTCGCGCGGCTCTTTGTGCACGATGCCCAGCGGCCGCGCGCAGATCGGCAGCAGCGGAACCTTGCGCACCGGCTCGCTGCTGCCGCGCATCACCAGTTCCGAAAGCATGGTCACACCCATGCCGCCTGCTACCATCCCCAGGATCACCGGATCATCCGCGCTGGCCGGCAGCAGCTGCGGATGCACCTGATGCTGCGCAAAGGCCTCCTGCACTTCCACATCCTCCCCGTAAGACGGCATGATGAACGGGTACTTTTCAAAGTCGGCGATCGCAAACGCATTCCCTGCTGCACTTGCCGCAGTTTCCGACTGCTTATTTCGCGCTGCAGCGGCTTGTCCTGTCTGCTCGGCAGTCCGCGCGGTTCCGTCGCTTTGCGGAAGCACCGCGTCATCCCCGTCTCTGCGCCGGATCGCCGGCAGCGCGATCGCCTGCAGAGCCTCATCGGACGGCGGCAGAACCGCATAGAACGGATCGTCCGCCAGATGCAGGAACCGATAAGGCTGTGTCTTGTCTTCACACGCAAAGATCAAACGGAATCTGCCGTCTTTCATCCCCTGATACAATTCCTGTCGGCTGAGAACCTCCAGTTCCACGCGGATCTCCGGATGCTTTTCCGCAAAAGCTCGCAGTAGCATTGGCATCCAGTTTTTGGCAATGCTCGCGTAAGCGCCGATGTGTAGTGCCGTTTCCGCTTCCCCCCGCAGCAGCGCCGCTTCCCGTTCGAGCGCCGCGGAACTTTCGACATAACCGCGCAGATACGGCAGCAGACGCTCCCCCGCTCCACTGAGCCGGATGCCGCGGTTCGTCCGCTCTGCCAACTGCACGCCGAGTTCTTCCTCCAACCGTTGCAGCAAATGCGAAAGCCCGGACGGCGTATAACCGTTCCTTTCGGCAGCTCCCATCAGACTGCCGCTCTCTACCGCCTCCAAGAAGACTTCCACTTTCTTTGCGTCCATATTTTGCGCTCCTTTTGTTGTGAATTTTTTTCATAGCAGTATTATAAACTGTCGCTTTGCAACTTGCAAGAAAAAGTGTAGAATATGGATAAGAATTTTCAGAAAATTAGTTTTCTCTCACGATAAACTTTAAAATATTTGTTTGAAATGTAAAGCAAAAAGGAGATAATTCATGATCGGCACACTCTTCAACACGGCTATGATCCTCACCGGCAGTCTTGTCGGCAGCCTGCTTAAAAAAGGTCTCAAGGAAAAACAGCAGCGCGTCCTCTTCGACGCCATGGGTCTTGCCGCCGCCGGCATCGGCATCAACGCCATTGTCAATAATATGCCGGACAGTCAGTACCCGGTACTCTTCATCGTCAGCCTCGCCGTCGGCAGCATCGTCGGCACCAGCCTGGATATCGATGCGAAGTTTCAGCATCTGGTCGATTCCAGAGGCGGCAGCGGGCTCGGACAGGGACTTTCGACCGCCATCCTGCTTTTCTGCATCGGAACGCTCTCTATATTGGGCCCGATCCAGAGCGCAATCTACGGGGACGAAACCTTTCTTTTCACCAACGGCACACTGGATCTGGTCACTTCCATGGTGCTCGCCTCCACTTACGGCATCGGCATCGCCATCACCGCCGCCGTACTTTTTCTCTGGCAGGGCGGCATCTATCTGGGTGCCAGCTTTCTGGCGGAATTCATCTCCGACAGCTTTATGACGGAACTTTCCATCGTCGGTGGTTTCCTGATCGCCGCTTCGGGCATCTCGATCCTGAAGGTCAAAGATTTTAAGACCATGAACCTGCTGCCCGCGCTGCTGGTGCCTGTCGTCTTTTTCTTGGGAAAAAGTCTCATCGCCTAGCGTCATTCGAGACTTCGACCGGCCACCGACCGACGCAGTCTCGTCGTTCTTACGCAAAGAAAAGGATTTTACCCATAAGGTCCTTCTTCTATACACATTAAGTAAATAAACAGCAAAAAACCGAAGCCGCCATGACTTCGGTTTTTTGTCTGTATATTTACACCTGTCCTTTATTCAAACTTGTATTCTTCCATGGAAATACTGCGATGCGTCTTCGCTGCAAGATCATAGACATGGAACTGTTCCGCTCCGGTTTCGGTCTCGATCAGCTGCTGATAATAGACCTCCGTGCTGCTGAAGCTGTCCACCGAAGCATCTGACGGCAGAGTCAGCAGCAGCGTTCTGCCCGCGCCGCTCAGCGATGCCTGATACACCTTTGTCCGGAACGCTTCATCGTAGACAGTATAGTATACCTTGCCCTGTTCCGCCTTGAGCGCACTGACGTAACCCGCGATCGTGCGGATGACCTTGTTCGTCCGGCAGTCAAAGACCTTTATGCTGCGGTCATTCCAGCTGCGTCCGTAGAGATAGCGCGCGCCTGGATCGATACCGGTCCCGATGCAAAAATCAAAGTTTGCGGAGACCTTCGTCAGCTTTTGGTTTTTTCCCAGCGTCAGACAGTACAGCTTGCATTTTCCTTCATCTTTGTGTTTTTCAAAATACAGCCGATCGTTGTAGACATGCACCAGGTTCAGTGATTCTCCCGGCTGCATGGTCAGCGTTTTTACCGGCTTCTTGTTCTTGCCGTTCGTGCCGACCGAATAGATCCTTGCTTTATGCTTCGTCCACGGGTCCCAGTACTCCGTCGCGTAATAGACTTTCGCCCCGTTGGTCAGGATCTCGCTGTTCATATAGTTGGAGCCGTACGCTTCCCCGAGTTTCAGACGCACCAACTTCCTGCCGGTACCTTCTTCCGTCTTGGAATAGTAAAGCGTGCTCGTCGACAGATCCGCGCAGACGTACCGTTTCCAATACCAACCGCCTGCGGCTTCCCGCTTTTCGATCGGCTCGTTTTCATAGACGTTTTCCGCAACATAGAGCAGCTCGTACTTTGCGGCCGCATCGGCTTTCTCTGCCATTGCAAATCCCGCGCCCAGCAGGATCAGCACGGCCAAGATCGGCAGGACCGCCGCAGATATCCAACTTTTTTTGCTTCTTGCTGTCATCTTTTCCTCCTTTGCCTCTTTCCCTTTTGTCCATCATAGCAAAGATTCCGGATCCTGTCAATGCACGAACTGCATCGCGGTCAATAGGTGATCGGCGTGCGAAAGAACGCGCTCACGATGCAGTCGACCAGAAACAGCAGTGCGAGAGCTGCGCAGACAGCCGACACCCTATGCGGCTCTGCTTTTTTCACCAGCTGCGCGGCTGCCGGTTCGATCCGGTAGTGAAAGAGCAGGCCCAAAAAACCGAAGCTCACCACACTGCGAAAACAGATGATGCCGTCCAGATTCAGGAACAACCCCCGGTAATCCCACAGCCGGATGCCCAGAACATGAATGCCGACAAATCCGATCCCGTATTCCACCAGACCGGTCACCGCGATGCAGAGTGCAAACAGCAGCAACGGTCTTTTTTTGAGCGGCTTCATGGCGTAGATCCCCAACGCGCCGACGCCGTAGATCGGCAGCCACGGACCGTACAGGATACCGCGATTGCGCAGCATCCCCTCGGTGATCCAGTAGAAGATCTCCTCATAGAACCAGCCTACCAGACAGCCGGTCAAAAAGATCAAAAATAAGTAACACAGTTTCTCCGCCTTTTCCTGACGGTAAAACGCAGTCAGATAACGCTCCATCTTTTCCCCCTCTTTTCTCCAAGTGCCCCATACACTCTGTCTTTACCTTTTGCCATTGACTATGACATTTGACTATGACAGCAGTATAGCACATCCGCAGCCGCGCTGCTAGGCAGCTTTTACAGAGAAATGTGTCGGAATTTGAGGGAGCTTGTCAATCCGTCAATCCAAGCAGCCAATCTCTTGCGTTGATCCTGCGTATGCCATCATAATCCACTTCCGGATCATCATCCATGGTAAGAATGACTTTCGGATAATGGTCTTTGATCGCCTGCAGCGGCCGAAGCTCTCTTGCCAGCGTCTTTTCGTCACGCACCGATAATGCCGCCTGAAAATACCTTGTCCCCTTGCTGTTTTGCGCGACAAAATCCACCTCGAGTTCATCAACTTTTCCTACATAGACATCATATCCCCGCCGAAGAAGTTCCAAGTATATGATATTCTCAAGGATATGACCTGCATCCGGCTTCTTGGAACCGATCAGCATAAAACGAAGCCCGATGTCTACCACATAGTATTTTTCAAGTGTTTTCAGATGCTGCTTCCCTTTTATGTCGTATCTTTTCGTCTGATACACGATATAGCTTTCCGTTAAGGCCGCAAGATACTTTTCGACCGTTCGCGCGTCTATTTTTCTCCCTGCGGAAGTCATGGTATCTGCAATTTTTTTGGAAGATAAGTGACTGCCGATACTGTCAAAGATAAATTTTAAAATGCTTCTTAACATGATCGGGTCTGAAATTTTCTTTCGGTTCATAATATCTTTGATAACGATCGTATTGTACAGACCCTCGAGGTAATTTCGGATTTCATCAGGCTGGTCTTTCAGCTCCAGCGTATAGGGAAAAGAGCTGTTTTGCAGATAATCCAGATATTTGGTCCCCCGATCCCGGTTATCGCCGGTGCTGAGCATGTATTCTTTGAAAGAAAACGGGAGCATTTCGATCTGCACATATCTTCCTGATATCAAAGTCGCAATTTCGCTTGAAAGCATATACGCATTCGAACCGGTGATGTATAAATCGACATGTTCTTTCAGATGTAAGCTGTCTACTACTTTCGGAAATTCCGCGACATTCTGTATCTCGTCTAAGAAAATGTAGGTCATCTTTTCTTTTACCAGACGTGCTTTCAGATAGTCATACAGTTTCCGATAGTCTGTCAGTTCTTCAAAATCAAGATCCTCAAAGTTGATTGAAATGATCTGATTTTCTTCCACGCCCTGTGCAAGCAGCCACTGTTGATAAAGCTCCAGCAATTTTGATTTCCCGCAGCGCCTGACCCCTGTAACAACTTTGATGATCTGCTTATCTTTCAGCGTGATCAATCTGTTTAAGTATTCTTCTCTTGGAATCAACACATGCAATCCCTCCCTTGCGTATTTTCTTTATTATATGCGAAAGCTTTCTTTTGTTCAAGAGTTTTTGCATTGCAATGCTAAAACCACCTTTTTTTCGACACTTTTCGCATATCGATCTTTTCTTTGCTTCTTACAATCAAATCGGAATTCGAGGGAGCTTATCATCGTCTGCTTGCCGGACGGTGTGACGGAACCGAGCCGGTTACCAGAAGCAGGCAAACACAGATGCTGCAGCGACCGTCAGCAGTCCGGCGACTGCAATGGAAAGACTGCTCATCGCGCCCTCGATTTCCCCCATTTCCATCGCGCGTGCGGTTCCGATCGCATGAGACGCCGTTCCCAACGCTACCCCGCGGGCGATCGGCTCCCGAATGCGGAACAGACGGCAGACGCCCTCGCCGATGATGTTTCCCAACACACCGGTAATGACGATCGTCGCGACCGTGATCGTCACATAGCCTCCCAGTTCTTCCGAAACGCCCATGCCGATGGCTGTCGTAATGGATTTCGGCAGCAGCGTCACATAGGTCTCGTGATCCAGCCCAAACACAATCGCCATAGCCAGAATACAGAGGAGGCTTGTGAGCACACCGCTGATGATCCCCGCCATGACCGCTTTAAAATTCTTTTTTAGAAGCTCCAACTGCTCATACATCGGCACCGCCAGACAGACAGTCGCCGGGGTCAGCAGATAGCTCAGATATTTCGCGCCCTCATAATAGGTATCGTAGTCAATGCGGCACGCAAGCAGCACCACCATCGTCACCGCAACGCTGATCAGCAGCGGGTTGAGGAACGCCCGATGATATTTTTTTTTGAGCAGCGAGCCGGCTTCATATGCCGCGATACTGATCACCGCGCCGAAGAAAACAGATTGCTCCAAAAGTTCATGCATGGTCCCGCACCTCCTTTTTTTTCGCGTTATCGGCTTTTTTCCGCGCACTGCGGATCACGCTCTGCGTACAAAGCCCGGCTACCGCCATGACCGCCACCGTAGAAAGCACCGTGATGGACACGATCGGCAAAAAGACCGGCCTCAGGACCACCCGGGATTCTAACAGCCCCACAGCCGCCGGAATAAACATCAGCGGCATGATCTCAAGCAGAAAATGACCGGTATCGCGTACTACATGCAGCGGGATCAGCCCCGAGATCAGTCCGATCAGCATCAGCACCAGTCCGTAAATGCTGGCCGGGATCGGCAGCGGCAAAAGGTAGTTCAGGATCTCGCCCAGAAACGAAATTAAAAGAATGATGATAAATTGCCTGATATACTTCATGTCTGCTCCAT
>DJPG01000145.1:0-6928 GCA_002439735.1 Firmicutes bacterium UBA6418
GTCACCGCCTCCTACTCGATTGGTAAACATGATACTTGCCTTATTCGACGAAAAGAGGTATAATGTCCCTGTATGCTGTCAATAGAAGGAAAGACTTGCGAGAAAGACTTTTTTATAAAGCATATTCCGCGTAACATATATGGCGGATGTGTCGACGCGATTCGCGCGTAGCATATATGGCGGTTGCGTCCATGTGATTTGCGCGAAAACATGATTGACACCAGAAGATACAGAAAAGACAGAGGACTTTATGAGAAAAGATAGAAGAGAAGAAATCATGGCGCAGCTTGAGGCAGACCGAAAAAAAGAAAAACAAAAAAGGGGTGACCGGTTCTGCAGGACGGTGTCGGTGATTTACACCATTTTGGCAGCGGCATTTATCGCCCTACTTTTAAAATTGAACGCCTTGCCGGAAAAATATCTTTATCCGGCGATTGGAATCCTTGCTGTGGCGTCTTTGTTCATTGTGCCGGTGATGTTTTCCAGGAAAGGGAAAAAAGGAAGAAAAATCGGTGCGACTATTGTAGCTCTTCTTTTGATCGGCGTGTTCGGTGTCGGAACCTGGTACCTGACGGACACCTTAAATTTTATGGAGCACATTACCAAGATCAAGCAAGAAACAGAGGATTACTATGTTGTTGTGCCACAGGAGGGGCAGTATGAAGACCTCAGCGGCATCAGCGGACAGACTGTGGGCACCTATATGCTCAATGATACAAGCTATTCCGAAGCCAAGGCGAAGCTACAGGAAAAGGTCGCGGTGGAGTACGCCTATGAAGAAGACTTTCAGACATTGATGCAGAAACTCCTTGGCGGCAGTTATCCGGCGGTCTTTGTACCGGCGGCAAACTATGACCTTTCGAGCAACACCGCAGGTGCTGACGCGGATACGCAGAGCGGCGGAACGGACGCACCGGAAGCACAGACCAAAGTGCTGTATACGATCTCGCTCCCAATCGAAACAGAGGATCAGACCTCGGCTGTCGACGTAACAAAAGAGAGTTTTAATGTTTACATCAGCGGTTCCGATATGTCCGGCTCCATTGATGTTACAAACCGCACGGATGTCAATATGATCGCGACGGTAAACCCGAAGACGCACGAAGTCCTGCTGACGTCCATCCCACGCGATTACTATGTGACGCTCCCATCCAAAAACGCAAAGGACAAGCTGACGCATTCCAGTCTTTACGGGATTCAGGAAAGCATAGGCGCGCTGGAAAACAAGCTGGGCATTGACATCAACTATTACCTGCGGGTTAATTACAGCACGATCATCAAACTAGTCGATGCGATGGGCGGTATCGACATCAACTCGGAGTATGACTTCTATACCTCCGGTATGAAAGGAATGCCGGAGTTGAACGGGCATCATTTCACCAAGGGTATCAACCATGTGGATGGTAAGCTTGCACTCGCGTTCTGCAGAGAGCGGCACTCATTCCTGTCCGGTGATATGCAGAGAAATGAAAATCAGCAGATCGTCCTGACTGCCATCCTCAAAAAAGCGATGAGCAGCAAAACGATTCTGACCAAATACACGGCGCTTCTGGACGCGGTTAAGGACAACATGTCCACCAATATGACCGCCGACGAGATGGCGGCAATCATCAAAATGCAGCTTTCCTCCATGCCGGACTGGAACATCAAGCGGCAGGCGATCAAGGGCACCAACGGCTACGAATTCTGCTATGCGCTCGGATTCAAGGCGGCGACGGTCGACGCCATTCCGGAGGAAGAAGCCAAGGCAGTCGATGCGATCGTCAAAACAGCGATCGGTGAGAATGCGACAAAAAACACAACAAAAATAGAAAGCGAGACAAATTAGCATGCGACTTCAAAAGATAGACAGAATCAAGCAGAAAGTTATCGGAAAACAGGTGAAAACGACAACCAGTATTGTCTGCGGTACACAAAACCCGGCCTCGTTCGGATGCGAATTCTACGAACTGGAGGATGGCGAAGTGGCCACGATTTTTACCGCGAAAAAAATCCATGAAGGCCATGACGGTATCATGCATGGAGGTCTGTCCGGCGCAATTCTGGATGAAGTGATGGGAAGATGCAACTTTGTCAAAGGCACAGAGGATATCCCTTATAATCCATATGTGACCGGGGAGATGACCGTTCGGTATTATCAGCCGATCCTGCTGGGCGAACCGATGTATGCGTATGGACGTATCGAACGCAGCGAAGGAAGAAAAAATTTCAATTCCGGCGAAATCGTGAATGCGGCCGGTGTGGTGATGGCAGAGGCAACAGGCGTCTACATTCGTACCAACCTGATCAATGACCGCAATATCCCTGATGGAGACAAAGGCGGATTAGAAGTGCTTTCTCCGGAAGACCCGACGGAACTTTAACGGGAATCTTACCGATGTGAAAAAAATATCGGGAAAGGGTGTGAAATTGAAAAAAAGAATATTGACATTGACAAAGCACTGTTTTATAATTAATAGGCAACTTTATGATTAAGTACAACAGAGCTTCTGCAAAGGGCTCTGAATTTTGAGTTAAACGGAGGACAATCAACATGAGAGTGAAAGTAATGCTGGCATGCACAGAGTGTAAGCAGAGAAACTACAATACGACAAAGAACAAAAAGAATGATCCGGATCGTATTGAATTGCAGAAATATTGCAGATTTTGCAAGAAACACACTCTTCACAAAGAAACCAAATAAGGAGAGAAGATTATGGCAAACGAAGCAAAAAAGAAATTCAGCTTTAAGGAATATTTTAAGTCCGTAAAGGTTGAAATGAAAAAGGTTGTATGGCCGACCAAAAAAGAGACCTGGTCCTATACAGCAGTGGTGATCGCTACCTGTGCAGTTTTCGCATTGGGCTTCTGGTTAATTGATACAGGCGTACTTGCGGCTCTGAAGGGCATCCTTGGCATTACATTAAGCTAGGATTGCAAGCAGTCGGAACTTTACTTATAAGAAAGTCGGCTTCGTCGATCAGATTTTTAGCGGTAGACTTTCTTGTTATTCCGGAAATATCCGAACGATATTTCCTACATAATAAAAAAAGAAAAGAGAAGGTACGAAAATGTCTGATTTTGAAAACAAAGGCGCTTCTCCGTTAGAGGGGGAGGGCATTCGTGGAGATGGCCAGGCGAAATGGTATGTGGTGCATACTTATTCCGGTCACGAGAATAAGGTAAAAGTGAATATCGAAAAGATGGTTGAAAACCGCGGAATGCAAGACCTTATCATCGACATCGTTGTACCGACCGAAGACCGCGTTGAGATCAAAGACGGACAGCGGAAAATCAAAACACGGAAGATGTTTCCGGGTTATGTAATTATAAAGATGATTGTTACCAATGAGTCCTGGTATCTGGTGCGCAACACGCAGGGAGTAACAGGATTCGTAGGTCATGGCTCCGAACCGATTCCTCTGACAGACGAAGAAGTCGCCAGAATGGGAATTGAAAAAGTGTATATTGACCTCGATGTAGAAGTTGGTGAAACAGTAAGAGTTATCAGCGGTCCTTTCGAAAGCTTTATGGGCACAGTCGAAGAGATTAACAAAGAGAAACAAGTACTGAAAGTCAAAGTTTCTATGTTCGGGCGAGATACCCCTGTAGAATTAGAATTCAGTCAGGTGGAAAAAATCTAAAGAAAGGAGAAAAGAAACAAAATGGCTAAAAAGGTAGAAGGTTATATCAAACTTCAGATCGCAGCCGGCAACGCGACTCCGGCACCACCGGTAGGTCCTGCGCTTGGTCAGAAGGGTGTCAACATCATGGACTTCTGTAAGCAGTTCAATGCAAGAACACAGGACCAGCCGGGCATGATCATTCCGGTCGTTATCACGGTTTATGCTGACAGATCCTTTACATTTGTCACCAAGACACCGCCTGCAGCAGTTCTTTTGAAGAAAGCGGCAGGACTGGACGCAGCATCCGGAGAACCAAACAAGAAGAAGGTTGCTACGCTGACCAGAGCACAGGCGGAAGAGATCGCTAAGACAAAGATGCCGGACTTAAACGCAGCCAGCCTTGAATCAGCAACAGAAATGATCAAGGGTACTGCAAGAAGTATGGGTATCGTGATCGAAGATTAGTAAGAAGTGGAAGACGAAAGTCGTTAGTACCACGAGGAGGTAAATATGCCTAAAAGAGGTAAAAAGTACAGAGAAGCTGTCGCAAAATACGACAAGACTACTTTATTTGAAGCCGCAGACGCATTAAAAGTTGCGGTAGAGGCTTCTCACGCAAAATTCGACGAAACTGTTGAAGTACACATCAAGCTTGGTGTTGACGGAAGACACGCAGACCAGCAGGTCAGAGGCGCGATCGTTCTTCCGCACGGAACAGGCAAAACCAAAAAGGTTTTAGTATTTGCGAAGGGACCGAAGGCGCAGGAGGCAGAAGAAGCCGGCGCAGATTACGTAGGAGCAGAAGAAATGGCTCAGAAGATCCAGACCGAAAACTGGTTTGACTTCGACGTTGTCGTTGCAACTCCTGACATGATGGGTGTTGTAGGTCGTCTTGGTAAGATCTTAGGACCGAAAGGC
Organism: Firmicutes bacterium UBA6418; assembly: GCA_002439735.1. GTDB lineage: Bacteria > Bacillota > Clostridia > Peptostreptococcales > Anaerovoracaceae > CAG-238. The sequence goes on from DJPG01000145.1 coordinate 4,524, forward strand.
TTAATGCCAAACCCGAAGTCCGGTACCGTTACTATGGATGTCACAAAGGCTCTGCAGGAGATTAAAGCCGGTAAAGTTGAATACAGACTTGACAAGACCAACATCATCCACACACCGATCGGAAAGGTTTCTTTCGGACCGGAAAAGTTAACGGAAAACTTCAACGCACTGCTTGAAGCCGTCGTTAAGGCAAAACCGGCAGCTGCAAAGGGACAGTATCTAAGAAGCGTCACTGTTGCTTCCACCATGGGTCCCGGCGTGAAAGTGAACCCGGCACTGATTCAGTTCTAGACATTCTTTCGATCGTCTTTTCGACGTTGTCGAAAGGAAAGAATGTCAGCGATTTCCGCAGGAAATCTAAGGCGTTTCTTCGATTGTGTTTGCAGCGTTGCTGCAAGGTAGAAACGATAGCGATTTTGCTCTGCAAAATCTGAGGCTTTTTTTGAACTGAATAAACCATAACAACGAAATAAAACCGTAGACAGCGGGTGCGAAAGCTTAATTTCCCGCCGAGGTACAAGATAAAAGATCGACCTTGCCCTGTCTATGGAGAAATCCGTAAGGAGAGCAAGGTTTTTTTATGGAGTACCATACTCTGCTTGTCCTGCGCGGACAGGCAAGAAAGGAGAATTGACTATGTCAGTAGAAGCTCAAAAGGCAAAACAAGTCATCATTGACGAAATTAAAGAAAAATTAGACGGCGCACAGTCCGCAGTTGTCATCGACTACATGGGCATTACCGTTGCGCAGGCAGACACGATGAGAAAGAAACTGCGTGAAGCAAACGTAGACTACACCGTATATAAGAACACTCTCGTGAAGAGAGCCATCGCAGGAACCGAATTCGAAGGTCTTGCAGATGTCCTCGACGGACCGAGCGCACTTGCGATCAGCAAGGACGACGCGACCGCTCCGGCAAGAGTGCTCAATGAAGTCATCAAAGACTTCAAGAAGATGGAATTCAAAGCAGGTGTGGTAGAAGGCAACTTTTTCGACAAAGACGGCATTCAGGCCATTGCGGATATTCCGTCCAGAGAAGTTCTGCTCGCAAAATTCCTGGGCAGCATCCAGTCCCCGGTCAGCAAGGCAGTCAGAACGTTCCAGGCTATCGCAGACGCAAAGGCAGAAGCGGAAGCATAAGTTTGCCTGCAGCCTGAATGGCGCGGCATGAAACACAATCTTAAAATCCATCTTAACAAGATGAGAAAATTCGTAAAGGAGAAAATAAAATGAATAAAGAGCAAATTATCGAAGCGATCAAATCGATGACAGTTTTAGAGTTAAATGAATTAGTAAAAGCTTGTGAAGAAGAATTCGGCGTATCCGCAGCAGCTCCGGTTGCAGTTGTAGGTGCGGCAGGCGGCGCTGCAGCAGCAGAAGAACAGACGGAATTCACCGTTGTTCTGGAAGCAGCAGGCGCGGAAAAGATCAAAGTTATCAAGGCTGTAAGAGAAATCACCGGCCTTGGCTTGAAAGAAGCGAAGGAAGCAGTAGACAACGCTCCGACAAACCTCAAAGAGGGTATCGAAAAGGCTGAAGCTGATGCAATCAAGGCTCAGTTAGAAGAAGTTGGCGCAACCGTCGTTCTGAAATAAGAATCGGGGTTACCCAAACAAAACGCAAAGAAGCAAAGCCCGGCGCACGCCGGGCTTTTTTGCAAAAAGGAAAGGCGAAGAGTGGGAGCGCGGGAAGGCTCCGCAGTGTGAAGGGCGGAGAGAACAGGATATACAAATGCAGAGGTTCATAGGAGGGTAAAAACCGCTAAGAAAATGCCAAAATAGCGCCAAGAATCTTGAACCGATGCTAAGAAAATGCTAACATAATACTCGATGTTAGGTGCTATCGGAGGTTATTATGGCAGCAGCAATCTTAGCGGTTACGATTTTTATCGCGATGTTTACCTTGATCGTCACAGAAAAATTTGAAAGACAACATATCACATTGGTCAGTGGGCTTTTGACGCTGATTCTGGTCTTCGGCTTCGCAATGCGGGATTTCGGCACAGCGTGGAAGGTTCTGAATGTTACGGAGCTATTTACGGTAGAATTCTGGCATCATGTCGGCTCTTCCGAAAGCGCCACGGCGGGAGTCAACTGGGCGACGATCTTTTTTATTGCCGGTATGATGGTCATGGTCGAGGGTATGGCAGCATCAGGCTTCTTCAAATGGCTATGTATGGAGATCGCGAAGTGGGCTCATTACCGGGCAATGCGGATCTTTGTTGCGTTTATGCTTTTATCCGCGGGTTTGTCCATGTTTATTGACAGCATTACGGTCATTCTGTTTCTTGCGGCGGTTACTGCGGAACTGGGGAGAATGCTGGACTTCCATCCGGTGCCGATGATACTTTCAGAGATTTTCTGCGCCAACCTGGGAGGCTCGGCGACCATGTGCGGCGACCCACC
>DJPG01000145.1:7106-30035 GCA_002439735.1 Firmicutes bacterium UBA6418
CACTTGGATCCGAAAGCGGCTATTACCGACAAAAAAGACTTTGCGGTCAGCATTTTGATTTTTTTGCTCATCGTCCTGCTGCTGATCACACATGCCAGAACCGGACTGACGGTGGCGTTCATTGGCGTGTTTGCCGCACTGCTGACGCTTGTGGCTTGCGGACGCAAAGCANNATCATCAAAAGAGTAGACTATAAGACCTTACTGTTCTTTGTGGGTCTATTCATTGTCGTCGGCGGGCTGGAAGAAACCGGCGTGTTAAATCTGATCGCGCAGTTGATCGGCAAAGTCAGCGGTGGCAATGTCTATATCGCAATCGGCATTGTTTTGATCGTTTCAGCTTTGGCCAGTGCCTTTGTCGATAATATTCCATTTGCGGCAACCATGATCCCGGTCATCCGTACACTTGCGCAAACACAGGGCATCACGCTTTCGACTCTTGCATGGACGTTGGCGCTTGGGACGGACATCGGCGGCAGTGCGACTCCAATCGGAGCCTCCGCAAATGTCGTAGGCGTATCGATCGCAGCGAAAGAGGGAAAGCCGATCTCCTGGAAAACCTATTGCGGACTGCTTGCTCCGGCAACGGTGATCGTCATCGCCCTGTGTCTGATCTATATCTATGTGAGATACCTGTAGCCTTGCGCAAGTTGCTGCGCGCAGCGTCAAGAATTTGTCCTATAGCATGGAAAAAGGACGAGGCAATAAAATAAAGAGTGAACTGTAAAACCTGCGAGACAGCTTTTATGGAACGCTCTTTTTTTGTAATCAGGTACACCGATCATTTTTGTATGAAAATGAGAAATTCTGCATATACGTTAAGGAAACGTTAAGAAAACGCTTGACGAAAAGATCATACATCCGATATAATAGAAGCAGAACCGGACAGGATAGATGCCGGTCGGATAAAAGATGTAAACAGGTGAAGTATTGCAGGAGAAAGAAGCTAGTTATGATGAAAGTTCATGCAGGTAATTCAAAGATCAATGGTTCCGCCTTGGTCTATTTTTTTAAGTTATTTTGTATCCTATTTTGTATTTGGATTTTGCTGTCCGGAAAGTTTGAGGTGAAGTTTCTGGCAGCAGGTCTGCTGACGGCCTTTGGAACGGCCTATCTGTTCCTGCCGCTGTTCACGGTACATAATAAAAAGACCGGGGAGCCGATCTATCTGTTTCAGGTCAGCCTTTTGCGGATGATCGGTTACGGCGGCTGGTTGATTTGGGAAGTGATGAAGTCGAGCCTTTCCGCGACGGCGCTTGTGCTGCGCGGCAAGATCGATTATGTACCCCGGGTCGTGTACTTCGTGATGGATTTTGAAAACCCGATCGCAACGGCGCTGCTTGCCAATTCGATCACCCTGACGCCAGGCACAATCACGCTTTCGGTCAGCGAGGACGGTCTTTTTGCGGTGCACGCGATCACGGAAGCTTGCGCGGACGATCTGTTGAGCGGCAGCATGCAGAGGAGAGTAGCGGCGCTGTACAGAGAAACCTGTCCGTTTATCCCGATGCCGGAACGCACCTTGCTTGCGCGAGAGGAAAGCACCGCCGTGCTTGCCGCAAGAAAATCAGAGGAGCGAGAAGGAGATGATGCTAATGGATAAATTTTTCCTTTGTGCTGCCGGGATTCTTCTTTTGCTCAGTTTACTTCTCTTAACACGTCTTTTGAAAGTTCAAAAATTCTCAGAAAAATTCATTGTCATTCTAGTAGCAGGAACCAATATCGTGCTGCTGCTTCTGTTGCTCGGATTTATCGACGGCAGAGCGGATATGTATGTGGATATTGCGCTTTCCTATGCGGTTCTTGGTTTTATCAGTTCTCTGATTGTTGCCCGTTATCTGGAGGGAAAAGGAGGCGGCTATGGGAATTAGAGAGATTTTAACCATCCTGTTTGTATCTACGGGTATTTTCTTTGCGGCAGTATCCGTGATCGGAACCATCCGCCAAAAGGATTTTTTGTCTTATTTGCAGGTCGCGGGCGTTGGAAGCGGCGCAGGCATTGTTTTTTGCTGCGCTGGACTTTTGACCTATGAAGGATTCAATTTTACCGGATGTAAGATCATCTTTATCGGCCTGATGCTCCTTTTGACCGGACCGGTCGGCACGCACGCGATCGCCAAAGCAGCGTTTCGACGTGAAGATTTCCGCAAACAAGATGAGCAGACAGATTTTCCCGGGAAAAGTGCGAAACGCGAAAAATCAAAGAAAAAGGAGGAGGACGCATGTCGGTACTGATTGCAGAAGCACTGCTGCTGATTCTTCTGATTGGAATCAGCGTTGTGATCATCGTGGATCGGAGGCTGATGTCCTCCGTCATTACCTATTGCGCGTTCAGCTTCGCGGCGATGTTGCTGTATACGATTGTCGGAGCGGCAGACGTAGCCTTTACCGAAGCGGTGATCGGAACGGTATCCACGGTATACTTTGTCATTGTCATCAAGTCAATACGAAAAAAGCGAGGGACAGATGAAAAAGATCGATAAAAAAAGCCTCATCGGCGTACTGCTGGTGATTGTGCTGACCGCGGGGATCTCGCTCGAGATCGGCAGAGTGCTGCCGACGATCGGTGCGCACGACACTCCGGCGAACGGGGAAGTCTCCGATTATTATATCAACAAAGCCGTGCGTGAGACGGCATCTCCGAACCTTGTGACAGCGGTGCTGGCGGACTATCGCGGATTTGACACCCTGTTTGAAACCTGCGTCCTGTTCCTGTCCGGCGTTGTCGTCTGCATGACCTTGCTGCAGCCCCAAAAAAACGCGTCCGCGAACGCGAAAAACGTGCGGGCAAAACAAAGAAATCTTCGTCGGGAACAAAAATCCGCGTTTGACCTCGCCTTTCGACTGGTGATCCCGGTTCTGGTGATCTATGCGGTTTATGTGCTCCTGCACGGGGAAGTCAGCCTGGGAGGCGGCTTTCAGGCCGGCGCATTGCTGGCGTGCGCTTATCTTTTGGATCGGATCTCGCCGGGAAAGGGCATGTATCTGCCGCGGCTGCGGACGGAATCCACGCTGGTGCTGGGCGGACTGGGAGCCTTCCTCTATGCGTGGACCGGGATCCTGTGTATGCTTGGCGGCGGAAATTTTCTGGAATACGGACAGCTGCCGCTGCCTTTCCCGCACGGAGACGCAACCGAACTGCATAGTGTCGGAATTTTTATGGTGGAAGCGGGTGTAACGCTGTGCGTTATGGCAGTCATCATTCAGATATTGGAAATTGTACTGGAAAGGACCGGATTCGATGATTAACCAAGTGGAATTTTTTCTCGCAGACCGAGGCATCTATATGTTGGCGCTGACCTTAATGGCAGTCGGCGTTTACGGGATGATCTCCTGCGGCAACTATATGAAAAAACTGATCTGCATGAATATCATGCAGGTCGCGATCATTTTCTTTTTTTTGACGTTTGGACAGAAGGATCGGGCAACGCTGCCGGTTATGCTGGCAGGGGTCTTCGGCTCAGACGCCTACATCAATCCGCTGCCGCATGCGCTGATGCTGACGGCGATCGTAGTCAGTCTCGGTACGACCGGTGTCGGGCTGGCACTGCTGATGAAGATCAAGGAAATCTATGGTACCATTGAAGAAGAAGAGATCACCGGAAAGAGAGGACGCAAATGAAGCACTTGCCGATTCTCGTGATTTTGTTCCCGCTATGTGGGGCGCTGCTTTGCCCGCTGCTGGGAAAGCTTTCAAAAAATGCAGGAAAGCGAGCCGTACTCTGTGCACTGTTTGCTTCTGCAGTCTGCGCGGCGATGCAGCTCGTGCAGGTTGTCCGCGGCGGCGTAGCCCTGCATTACTGGCTGGGGGGCTGGAAGCCGCCATATGGGATCGAGTTTGTGGTCGACGGCATCAGTGCGCCCATTATTCTGTTGGTTGCGCTGATCTCGTTTCTGACTGCGCTTTACAGCAGCCCGTTTGAAGAAACGGAAACGCACAGCCCTATGCGGGTAAGCGTATATTATACGACGCTTTCTTGTCTGGCGATCGGACTTTTGGGCATGGCGTCGACCGGCGATGTATTTAACCTTTATGTTTTTATGGAGATCACGGCGTTGGCCGGTTACGGACTGATCGCAGCAGGGGAAGGGAAAGGGCCGATTGCGGCGTTCCGCTATCTCTTGACCGGCACCATTGGGGCGTCCATGTATCTTTTGGGTGTGGGTTTTTTGTATGCGGCGACCGGAACCCTGAACATGGCGGATCTGGCTCTACGCCTTTCCGGCAAGATGGACAGTCCGCTGGTGCTTCTGGCGATCGGCTGCATGATTGTCGGTTTCGGCATCAAGATGGCACTGTTCCCGTTTCATGGCTGGCAGCCGGCGGCGCATTCCTATGCGCACGAGGGCGCGGATCCGATGATCGCCGGTATCATGATCAAGATCCCAGCTTATTCGATGATTCGCTTCTTTTACTGTATCTTCAAAGCGCAGGGACAGGCGATGGACTATTTTTTGCTGTTTCTCAGTGTGCTCGCGGTCTGCGGCGTGCTGTACGGTTCGCTCAAGGCACTGCGATACGATGTCTATAACAAGATTCTTGCCTATTCGAGTATCGGGCAGGTTGGCTATATCGCCATGGGGATCGCCTTAGGCAACTATTACGGGCTAGTCGGGGCGCTACTGCATATCATCAGCCATGCGTTCATGAAATCCGGCCTGTTCTATACATCCGGCGCATTGAAATTCAAATTCGGTATTCACAATACCCCGTCCATGGGGCAGGTTTATCGGGAAATGCCGGTGACCGGAGCTACCATGACGATTTGCGCGCTGTCGATGATCGGCCTGCCGCCGTTCGCTGGATTTTTCAGCAAGTGGTATCTGGCACTTGGCGCAATCCAAAAAGGACAGTATCTTTTTGTGGCGGCTCTGATCCTCAGCAGCCTTTTGAGCGCCATTTACTTTTTCCGGCTGTTGGAGCATTTGTTTATGGATCCGAAAAAAGAGCTGCGTGACAAGTATCCCAAGGGGGAACTGCCGTGGCAGATGCTGATTCCGATCCTGACGGCAGGGATCGGAATCGTTGGACTGGGCTTGTTCCATACGGGCATTGTCAGCGGTATCTTCGGAGCGGCATTGATGGAGGTGATCGGCGCATGATCGAGAGTTTGAAACCGGCAGCAGCAGTCGGTGTCTGCCTTCTGGCGGCAGCTATGATTCTGTTGCTTGGAAATCGCTTGCATCGGAATCTGCGGGAGGCTATTACAATCGCCGCATCATTCTGCGCGGCAGGGCTGGTCTTTTCGATGACGCCGGCAGTCCTGCATGGACAGGTTTATGAGGCGCGTCTCTGGCAGATCGCAGAGGGTGTGGAACTGGCGTTTCGTACCGATGCGGCGGGCATGGTGTTTGCCTGTATTGCCGGATTTTTGTGGATATTGACTTCTTTCTACTCGATCGGCTATATGCGAGGACATCATGAGAAGAACCAGACCGGCTACTTCGCGGCCTTTGCGGTCTGCGTAGGATCGGCGCTGGGGATCGCGATGGCGGCAAATCTGATGACTTTCTTTATCTTTTATGAGATGCTGACGATCGCGACCTATCCGTTGGTAGTACACTATCGCAACGATGCAGCCAAGGCGTCCGGTCGGAAATATCTGGCCTATACCCTGGTCAGCGGTCAGCTGTTTTTTGCGGCGATCTGTGTGGTCTATGTGCTGTGCGGTGGCGGAGATTTTAAGGCCGGCGGTTTCCTCGCGGAAACGGCCGGCCGGGGGCTTCTGCCCGGCGGAGTGCTCTGTCTGTTATTTTTGATGATGGTTGTCGGCGGCGCGGTCAAGGCGGGCGTGATGCCGCTGCACAGCTGGCTTCCGTCCGCCATGGTCGCGCCGACGCCGGTCAGCGCGCTGCTGCATGCGGTGGCAGTCGTCAAAGCAGGGGCGTTCTGCGTTTTGCGGGTGGTCTGCTATGTGTTCGGGCCGCAGCTGGCGGTTTCTTGCGGCGGCGCGAAGATCCTGGCCTGGGCGGCAGCACTGACGATCATAATATCGTCGTTTGTTGCGCTCAGAAAGGATAATCTGAAGGCGAGACTGGCGTTTTCGACGGTAGGGCAGCTTTCGTATATCGTGATGGGGATCTGTGTTTGCGCGCAGGCCAGCATTGCGGGCGCGCTGTTTCACATGGCGGCGCATGCGTTCCTAAAGATCACGCTGTTTATGTGCGCGGGCGCTATTTTTGTGACGACAGGGCTTTCGGAGATCAGCAGCATGCGCGGTCTGGCCAGACGTATGCCGGTCACCATGACTTGCTTTGCGATCGCCTCATTGGGGATCGCGGGACTGCCGCTGATGGCGGGCTTTGTCAGTAAATTCAATCTGATCCGCGGTATTCTGGCGATGGGACAGCCGTTTTTCGCGGTGGTGCTGGTGGCTGCGGCGCTGCTCGCGCTGAGCTATCTGATGCCGGTGGTACAGATCGTGTTTGCCAAGGGTGCGGGAGCGGACGGCGGTCCGCTACTGCCTGCGGCAGACGCGCATGGACATGCCTATCCTGTGCAGGGTGACGCGGCGCTTGCAATGCGGATCCCGCTGATGCTGACGACGGGCGTAGCCGTCGTGCTGGGCTGCGTGCCGAACGCGGGGGTTCATCTATATGAGCTGGCGCAGATGGCGGCGACTGCGGTAACAGAGGGAGGTGGCTTCCTTGCAGGCTAAGAAAAAAGTATATTTGCTCTTAGGCATCATTATTGTGCTGATGCCGGTGCTGGAGGTTTTGTTTGCGCACCCGCATCATCACAGGCTCTGGAACGTCGTGCCGGGCGCGGATCTTGTGATCGGATTCGGCGGAGCCTGGCTTTTGATCCTGCTCGGCAAGGTGATCCTGAACAAACTGCTGCGCAGGCCGGAAGACTATTATGCGGAGTCAAGCAAGCCGAAGGAAGCGCCGGAAGCAGTTGCAAGCATACACGGCGTCGCGGATAATCGTGAGACGGAACCGGCGGACGTTGCAGCTGTGGCACAGAGTTGTGAAAGAATTTTGGAGCAGAAACAGAAAGAAGGTGACGGGCATGTATAATCTTTTTCATCCGGGGCTGCTTCTGCTCGCGGGCGCATTGCTGCTTCTGCTGCTTCCGCCCAAATGGATCAAGTGCATTCTGCCGTCCGCGGCGCTTTGTGCGTTGGCGGCGGTCTTTACGCTGCGAAATGGCGATGGAATGTTCCTACAGCTCCTGCCGAATGTGCGCATGCAGTTTCTGGAGGTCGACCGGCTGTCTTGGGCTTTTGCGCTGATCTTTGCGATCGGCGCGGTGCTGGCGGGTCTTTTTGCCTGCCATACGAAAAACAAGCTTGAGGCGGCTGCGGAGACGGCTTATGCGGGCAGTGCGATGGGTGTTGTGTTGGCGGGGGACTGGATCACGATGATCCTCTTTTGGGAGGTCATGGCGATCGCCTCTTGGCTGGTCGTTATCTCGTCGCGTACAGAAGCTGCGTCAAAGGCCGGGTTCCGGTATCTGCTCATGCATATGCTGGGTGGCAATCTTCTGCTGGTAGGGATCGTGCTGAAGGTCAGCGGCGGCAGTTTCGATGTCACCTGCCTGACGGGCAGTGAGGACGCTGCGTATTGGCTGATGCTTGCCGGAACAGCTGTCAATGCTGCAATCCCGCCGCTGCACGCCTGGATGCCGGATGCGTATCCGGAGTCAACGCTCGGCGGTACGGTCTATTTAGGTACCTATACGACGAAGGTCGGCATTTATACACTGATCCGCTTGTTTGCGGGTGCTGAGCTTTTGCTGTATTTTGGTGTCTTTATGGCATTGTTCGGCGCGCTGATGGCGCTTTTGGAAAATGACCTGCGCAGGCTGTTTTCTTACCACATCATCAGTCAGCTCGGCTACATGGTCGTCAGTCTGGCGTTGGGCACGGAGCTTGGCGTCGACGGTGCAGTGGCGCATGTGTTCGGCAATATTGTGTATAAGGGGACGCTGTTTATGTGCGCGGGCGTGATCATCGCCGCGACCGGCAAACGGAAGATCACAGAGATGGGCGGATTGGCTCGCAGCATGCCGGTGACGGCGGTGTGTATGGGCATCGCGTCGCTTGCGATCTGCGGGTTCCCGCTGTTCAGCGGCTTTGTCAGCAAGGGTCTGATCATGAACGCCATTGCGGAGAGCGGCAGACCGGCAGTCGAGATTCTGATGCTGATCGCCAGCGTGGGCACGCTGCTTTCTGTGGGACTGAAGGTCAATTACTTTGTGTTCTTTGCGAAGCCGCAGACGACGGGGGCTGCCCATACGGCAGGAGCGGCGCCTGCGGCAGGATCTGTACATGCGCAGCCGTACTTTGCCGAAACTGTACCCAGAGTCACGGATGTGCAGCCGGAGCTTGTGCCGCGCAATATGCGCCTTGCGATGCTGCTGGGCGCGGCGGGCTGTGTGGTGACCGGTGTTTTCCCGCAGATCATGCAGGGTGTGACGCCATTCCTATCAGATGGACACCCCTATACGGTCGATCATATCACGCAGTATCTGGAGCTTTTCGCAGCGGCGGCGATCGCCTTTGTGATGTATCTTTCACATATGGCGCCGCATGCCGGGATCACGCTGGATGCGGACTGGTTTTACCGCAGACCGCTGAACCAGATGGTAATGGCGGCTGCGACTGCCTGTGAGACCTGTTTTGATATCGTGGGTCGTTGGGTCGGCGGCATGGTGCACGCGGCGAATCAGCTGATCTGCAAGGAGCAGCGCGCGCCGCGCGGGTTGGAGGATGACGATGTACTGCAAAAACCGGCCGGCAAGCTGATTGCGTTGAATTTCGTGATGTGGATGGTGATCACCGGCGGAGTTTTCGTACTGACGCGGCTTTGAAGTGAAAAAGACCGAATTTCAATTCTGCAAGGACAAAAGTGTGCATAACAAAATCAACGATTTCGATGCACACATGTCGCTCACTCATGAGCGACGCTTCGCAAGGTGCTTCTGTCGTTATTCCGGAAACATCACACAGCGATATTTTCTTCAGATATTTCCTACATAATAAAAAAAGAGCAAGGTGGATAAAATAAGCGCTTTTCGCATTACTTATCCACCTTTTTTCATTCGATGGCTCATATTTTTTACAGAAAACAGAATATAAGTAAAAAAATAAAGCAAAAGAAGCTGCTTGAAATGCCTTTGAAACGCTTTGACGACCGGCAAACAGGGTCAGGATGACGAGTTCCGACAGACTTCGACATATTCCCAAATCATTCGACAAATTCATCCGGGTCGACAAAACCGAAAAGGTGGACAAGTAATTTATTTTTTGCATGTTTTATCGAATTCGATCTTTTTGAAAGACCGTCGGACACCGCAGCCGCTTACACCGGTATCTTCCGGCTGCATACCGACCGCTTCCGTCCAACTGCCGGCGATCAAAAAGCACTTTTGCCGGCGATCGAAAAGGCCTTTTGCCGGCGATTGAAAAGCCTTTTCACCTGTGATAAAATAAGACAAACAGAAAAATCAAATGGAAAGGAACGGGCAGCAGGATGACAGCCGAAAAACTGACGATCGGCATTTTGGCGCATGTCGACGCGGGCAAGACAACCTTATCGGAGAGTATCTTATATCTGACCGGTGTAACGCGGACGCAGGGCAGAGTCGATCATAAAAATGCATTTTTGGACAACGATGAGATCGAACGTGATCGCGGGATCACCGTATTCGCCAAGGAGGCGCGGTTTGCGTTGGGTAAAAAGCAGGTAACGCTGCTGGACACGCCGGGACACGGGGACTTCAGCAGCGAAGCGGAACGGGTGCTGCAGGTGCTGGATTACGCGATCGTGGTCATCAGCGGTACGGATGGTGTGCAGAGCCACACACAGACCTTGTGGCGTCTGCTTGCGGCTTATGAGATACCGACGTGGATCTTTGTCAACAAGATGGATCGACCGGAGACCGATCGCGATGCACTGTTGTCGGAGATCCGAAAAACGCTCGGCGGTCTGTCTGCGGACGGCGTGAGCGGAGTGTTTGCGGACTTTGGAAGGCTTGCGGATGCCGCTATGCGGGAAGAGATCGGCAGCGCCAGTGAAGATCTGTTAGAGACTTATCTTGCGGATCAGCCGTTTGCGGACGCGGACATTTGCAGTGCTGTTTCGGCAAGACAGCTGTTTCCGGTCTGCTTCGGATCGGCGTTAAAAGGTGAGGGCGTACAGGACTTTTTGCAGCTCCTTGCGCGGTACACGAAAGGGTTCACGCAGGACGGCCGAAGGAAGCCCGGAAGCGATCAAAATGCAAAAAGCGCAACAGATGCGCCGTTCGGGGCGCGTGTCTACAAAATCAGCCGCGACAAAAAAGGGAATCGTCTGACGCATCTGAAAGTCACCGGCGGCGTGCTGAAAAGCAAGATGGAGTTGGCGAAAGGTCAAAAGGCCGAGCAGCTCCGCCTTTATAACGGCGAAAAGTTTGAGCTGGCGCAGAGCGTCGAAGCAGGCGAGATCTGCGCGGTGCTCGGTCCTGCGGCTACGTATGCGGGGCAAGGTCTGGGCTTTGAACAGGGAAGCGCGACTCCGCTGCTCGTGCCGACACTGACTTACCGGCTGCTTTTGCCGGAGAGCGTGGAGCCGGTGCAGGCGCTCCGCAAATTGCGGGAGTTAGAGGAAGAAGAACCGAGTCTGCATCTGGTGCAGGATGGTGAGAGCGGCCAGATTTTTGTGCAAGTCATGGGTGAACTGGAACTGGAAATTCTCCGCGAGCTGATCGCGCGGCGTTTTGCCATACAGGTCAGGTTTGACAGTGGGACGATTATATATAAGGAAACGATCGCGGCACCGGTACTGGGGATCGGACATTATGAGCCGCTGCGTCACTACGCGGAGGTACAGCTGCTGCTGGATCCGCTGCCGCGGGGCAGCGGGTTGGTCTTTGACTCGCTGGTCAGCGAGGATGTACTGGATCGCAACTGGCAGCGCCTGATCTTGACGCATCTTGCGGAAAAGCCGCATCGCGGCGTGCTGACCGGTGCGGAGATCACAGACATGCGGATTTCGATCGTAGCCGGAAAGGCACATCTGAAGCATACCGAGGGCGGCGATTTTCGCCAGGCGACTTATCGGGCCGTGCGTCAGGGACTGCGTAAGGCGGACAGCATTCTGCTGGAACCGGTCGTGCGCTTTCGGCTGGAGATTCCGACAGATTGTACCGGAAGAGCACTGTCGGATCTGGATCGATTCGGTGCACAGGCCGCGGTCAGTGAAAGCGACGGCGAGACGACGGTGATCACGGGTCAGGGACCGGTGGCGACCCTGAAGGATTATCCGAAGGACGTGGTCGCTTATACAAGGGGAAAAGGCAGCATGGCTTCCATGCCGGCCGGTTATCAGCCTTGTCATAACCAGGAGGAGGTCGTGGCCGCAGCGGGATATTTCGCGGAGCAGGATCTGGAAAATCCGACCGGTTCGGTCTTTTGCAGCCATGGAGCCGCGGTTTATGTGAGCTGGGACGAAGTGGACGCGGCGGCGCATCTGGACGGTAGCCGCGTGCTAGCTGACGCGCAGCGGCGATTCTTTGGGGAAAACGAAGGATCACAATTTGACGATGGAACGCAGAACGGGGCGGAATCTGTCACAGACAGAGCATTGCGGCAAGGCGGCGTACAGGACGGGCAGAACGGAAACGGCCGCAGCGTCGCGCAGGGCGACACGGCGGCTTCCGCAAAAGAGCTGGAAGCGATCTTTCTCAAGACTTACGGCAGGAGCAAGCGCGAGGAAGCACGGTATCGGGAAAGCCTGAGCAAAGGCACACGCAAACCGCCGAGCGGAGAAGATTTTCCTCAGCCGAAGTGGAAAAAAGCCGGCGGCAGTTCATCCGGCGGAAAAGAAAAAAATAACGCTGCTTTACGCCCGCTGTTCGTCATCGACGGATACAATGTCGTGTTCGCATGGGAAGCGTTTGCCGCATTAGCAAAGGTCAATCTCGACAGCGCGCGCGAGGCACTGCTGGATGTCCTGCTCAATTACCAGGGCTACAAAAAAGTGGACATGCTGGTGGTATTTGATGGCTATAAGCTGGCAGGAAACCCTGGCACGCGGCACGATTATGAGAAACTGAGCGCAGACGCAGGAAGCTTCCGAGTCGTGTACACGCGCGAAGCGGAGACCGCGGATCGTTATATCGAAAAGGTGATCTACGAGCAGGGAAAAAAGCGGGAGCTTTGGGTCGTGACATCGGATCAGCCGGTACAGATGGCGGCGCTCGGCGACGGAGCGGCAAGGTTTTCGGCACGGGAATTCTACGCGGAGGTCGCAGGGGCTTCGGAGGAGATCCGCGCGAAGCTGGCGGCACAGCGCAAGGAACGGAACCTGCCGTTTCAGGACATCTTTTAAGTGAATACGCATCGAAGCAAGGATAAGATCCCCCTTAAGCAGACAAGGAAATCACCGAAATCTGTGAAAGGGGGATCTTTGTGCCGTGCCGCCGGATCGATGCGCAGTGATGAAGCGATGAGACGGCAAAGCACAGAAATAGGGACAAAAGGACCGTGATCTTATGGTCTAATTTCGCGTGGGCGTGCATTTGCTGTAATATGTGGAGTTGGAAAAGAAAGAGAAATTTAGGCTGTCTGCTGCTGGCCGGCAGTCTGTGCGCGCTTTGGCTTTGCGGCGGTGCGGGAAACGATGGGGTTTTCGGCAAGGTCCATGGGATTGGAAATTATCGGAGCCAATCACATAGCGACGATGCAAAGGTGATCACTGTGATCTCACGGGAGGATGGTTCCGGTACCCGGGCGGCGTTTGTGTCACAGCTGGGGATCCGGCGCGGCGGATATGACCGAACAACGGCGGCTGCGGAGGTGACGCAGAGCACGGCGGTCGTGCTGATGAGCGTAGCGCAAAATCGCGGCGCCATCGGTTATGTTTCCGCGATGGCGCCGCGGGAGCGTGTCAGAACGGTTCGAGTGAACGGGGCACTGCCGTCTGCTGCGGCAGTGCGGGACGGCAGCTACCCGCTGCGGCAGGAGTTTTATCTGGTGATGAAAGGATTGGATCTGCAGCGATCCGGCGATGCAGGCGCTGCACGAGGCGATCTGCCGAATGGCAGCACGCTGCAGGACACGGAGCGAGCCGCGCGGGAGTTTGTGGCCTTTGCGAGCAGCCTGCGCGGGCAGGCAATCATCGCACAGGCGGGCTATGTGCCGATGAAAGCGGCACTGCAAAGCACCGGCGAGCGATTGCAGAGCGTGCCTGTGACCGAACATCGCGGAGGGCTTTCAATGCGAGAGCGGCAGAATACGGAGGCTGCGGCGGTAGCGCAGGAACACGGTAATGCTGCCGGAAAACCGGTTCGCTTGGTGTTAGCCGGGTCAACCGCAATGGCACCGCTCATGCAAACCTTGGGTGAAGCCTTTCAAACGCTGCATCCGCAGGTGACTGTGGAGATCCAGCAGACGGGATCGGCAGCGGGGATCACGGCGGTACTTGCCGGAGCCTGCCGGATTGGGATGTCTTCACGCGCGCTGACGGAGACAGAGCTGGCGGCAGGGGCGCACGCGGAATGTATTGCGGCAGATGGGATCGCGGTCATTGTGAACCGGCAAAATCCGATCCGGAATATTCGGACCGAAACCTTGCGGCGCATTTATATCGGAGAGATCGAACGATGGGAAAATATCAAGAATACGCATTGAGTCTGGTATGCTTTTTTTCGGCGGTCGTATCGCTGGTAGCGTTGATCGCGATCTGTTTTTTTTTGCTGGAATCCGCAATCCCGTTTTTGCAGGAAGAGGGAACGGCTTCTTTCCTTTTCGGAAAATACTGGCGGCCGACAGAAGAGATCTTTGGTATTTTACCGATGCTCGCGGGGAGCGCCTATGTGACCGGCGGCGCTGTGCTCTTGGGCGTGCCGCCGGGGCTTTTGTGCGCGGTGTTTCTGGCGCGGTTCTGCCCGGCGCGCCTATATCGGATCGTCCGGCCGTTGGTGGAGACGATGGCCGGCATTCCCTCTGTGGTCTACGGACTGTTCGGACTTTGCTTCGTTGTACCGCTTGTACAGAGTGTTTGCGGCGGCAGCGGCAAAGGCATTCTCAGCGCCGCCGTGATGCTGGCGATCATGATCTTGCCGACCGTGATCAGTGTAGCGGAGGCGGCAATCCGTACCGTACCGGAAAGCTATTATGAAGGCGCGCGGGCGCTGGGCGCGAGCAGAGAGCAGAGCGTTTTTTTCGCCCTGCTGCCCGGCGCGGCATTCGGGATGCTGACCGCAGTCATGTTGGGCATCGGGCGAGCCGTCGGGGAGACCATGGCGGTCGTCATGGTGGCAGGCAATCAGGTCTGGATGCCGCAGTCCCTCACCGCAGGCGTAAGGACCTTGACAGGGCTGATCGTTTTGGAGATGGGTTATGCCGCGGAGGGAAAACATCGTGACGCGCTGATCACTGCAGGCGCCGTGCTTTTTGCGTGGATCTTGCTGATGAATCTGGCAGTCTCCCTGCTGCAGAACCGTCGGGAGCGCGAAAAGCCGCGCGGACGGAAAAGCGGCGTGAAGCTGCCAAGGAAAGGAAAAAGGTAGGATGCAGCAAAAATGGATCTCGGCGCTGCTGCGCACGATGACAGTCGGCAGCGCGCTGCTGTGCGGCATGATCGCAGTATCGGTGATCGGATTTATCGTTTGGCACGGCTGTCCGACTCTTGGAGCGGCAAATATGCCCGGTGATTTGCTCGGTGGTTCCGGCAATCTTGGCAGTCCCGCGAGTGGCTGGGCGGAACCGGCAGGCGAACTGAATATGTCTTGGCTGCCTGCGCTTTGGAACACGCTCTTTATGATCGCCGTAGTCCTTTTGCCGGCAGTACCGATCGGGGCTGGCGCGGCGATTTTTCTTTCGGAGTACGCAAGACGCGGCAGCCGCTTTGCGAAAACAGTGAGCCTTGCGGCCGAAACACTGGCAGGGATCCCGTCCGTTTTGTTCGGACTTTTTGGTTTTTTACTGTTTGTGCTGCGGATGGGCTGGGGCTATTCGTTCCTCGCCGGGGTCTGCACGCTGATCCTGATGGTGCTGCCGCTGATCATCCGCACGACGCAGGAGGCACTGCGGACGGTTCCTGCGGGACAGCGCGAGGCGAGTTTCGGTTTAGGGGCGGGGAAAGGCCGGACTGTCTTGCGCGTGCTGCTGCCGGCGGCGCTTCCCGGTATGCTGGCGGGGATCCTGCTGGCGATCGGACGGATCACCGGAGAATCTGCCGCACTGCTGTTTACGGCCGGGACCGGAACAGAGACTGTGGACGGGATATTTTCTTCCGCAGCGACCTTGGCCGTGCATCTGTATGCGATGCTGGTCGAGGGGCAGTCTTTAGAGGGCGCCTATCAGACGGCGCTGGTCCTGCTGCTTTTGACGGCGGCGCTGAACCTGTGCGTTTCGCTGCTCACGGCGCATCGGGGCGGCCACAGAAAGTAAAGTGCACTTTGACATTCGCGCCTGCATAAAGACGCAAAAAAACAGCCGCTCCTATCCGGTAAACGGGAGCGGCTGTTTTGGATAGATCCGATCGCCGACTAACTGCCGATGCAGGAAAGGCTGCCGGCAGAGAACTACAGGTGGATCTCGCCTTCAGCGAGGATAACGGCGCTGCCGCCGACTTGGATCTGGCAGGAGGCGGCTGCGCCGTCTTCACAGCCGTCTGCACTGCAGTCGGCATCCAGATGGGAAAGGATCAGGGACGGACGCTGCATTTTTTCGCCCTGGATGATCTTACAGTCGTCGCCGTCTTTGACGAAGCCGTTGAGGTAGCCGTAGTAAGTCAAGGCGCCGCTTGAAGTGCCGGTCGCGGCTTCTTCATCGATATCGTAGAGCGGCGCGAAGTTTCTCGCGTGGCAAAGGGCGTCGTCCGCGTCGCTTGCTTTGTCGAGGGTGAATGCATGGACGCCGGTGACCTCGTAGCGTGCGGAGAGCGCGGACAAGGCAGGCATGTCCGGTTCCAGTGCTTCGAGATCAGCAAGAGAAACGACCGGCATCATGATATCCGGCAGACCTGTCGAGATCAGCTGCGGCAGAAGTTTCAGTCCTTTGGCGAGCTGTTCGTCGTAGGAGATACCCATAACTTTGTATAATTCGTCCAACGCGTCTTTTTGCGCGATCTCGCCGATCTTGACCGGAGCAGCCATGTCCATGAGCACAAAGCCGTCCTTGCAGGCGATGTTCAGGTCGCCGGCGAGGGTGTGGTTCCGATAGGTGTCGTTGTCGTGTATGATGCCTGCGTATAAGAGTACTTTAAACGAGGCGATCGTCGCGTGACCGCAGAGATCGACTTCGGCTGCCGGAGTAAAATAACGAATCTGAAATTCTTTTTCGGAGAGCTGTTTGATAAAAGCAGTCTCCGAGTAGCGAAGTTCTGCGGCGGTCTTGACCATGATCTCGTCGGATGGGAAGTCGCTGCCGTCCGGGAGAATGACAACGCCGGCCGGGTTGCCGCCGAAGATGGTTTCGGTAAATGCGTCTGCAATGTAGAATTTCATGTAAAAAACCTCTCTTTCTGTTGTTTGAGTGTTGTTTGATTTATTTTCATTTGCCGTTTTGCGATCACCCGGAGCCGCTTCGTCCGAATCAGATTCAAGCGGCTCAGCGACAACCGGACAGGTGTCAGAAGCTGCACCGGGGTCAGCCCCAAAAGAGCTGCAGGGCGGAACCGGTCTGCCAGATGAGGAAGGCGGCGAGCCATGCGAGCCCCGTTTGCGTAAGGAGCGTGGCGAGCGCCCAACGTAGACCGCCGAGGGTCTTTTTGACGGCGGCCAGTGTTGCGATACAGGGCATGTAAAGCAGACTGAATACCGCGAAGCTAAAGGCTGAAAGCGGGGTAAACATCTGCATCAGCAGTTCATCAACAGTCTGCGGCGGCGTCTGAGCTTCTGCCAGGACTGCCAGTGTGCTGACGATCGCTTCTTTGGCGGAGAGTCCGGTCAGGAGCGCCGCGGCGGCGCGCCAGTCACCAAAGCCGAGCGGTGCGAAGAGTGGAGCAAGCGTTCGGCCGATAACCGCCAGGAGGCTTTCCTGCGGAACAGCGGCCGGCGTCAGTACAGGCGTAAAATGTTCCAAAAACCAGATCGCGCTGCTGGCCAAGAGCACGACGGTGAAGATTTTTTGGATGTAAGCTTTGCTGTTTTCCCACGCCTGCGCACAGGCGGCGGAGAAGCAAGGCAGCCGCAATCGGATGTCGTGCGGCAGTTTTGCGTTTGCCATGGAACAGGAGCAGCCTTGCATGCGATATGGACGCGAGGTATTGCGGCCGTTGGGGATGCATGCATGCGCATGCTGCATCGGAAGCATCCGCATCCGCAGCCGCAGCAGTATGACGCCGAGCAGAATCCCGGTCAAGTACAGCGTGGTGATCGGCAGGAGTCGGTACTTTCCGAAAAAAACGGCGGCGAGCAGGGTGTACAGCGGCAGCTTCGCGTTGCAGGACAGGAACGGGATCAAAAAAACCGTTCGCCGCCGCTGGCCGCATGCAGGAAGCCGTTCTGCCGCCATGATCGCCGGTACCGCGCAGCCGAAGCCAAGCAAAAGCGGCATGGCGCAGGCACCGGAAAGGCCGAGCCTTTGCAGGGGCCGGTCCAGCGCACGCGAAAGCGCGGCAAGTGCGCCGCTGCTTTCCAAGCAGGAAAGGCAGAAAAATAGGACGGCGATGACCGGCACAAAGGCCAGGACACTGCCGATGCCGGTGCAGATGCCGCGGATGACGAGGTTCTGCAGCATCGGTGGAGCTCCGATCCGCTGTAGCGTATGATCGAGCAGCAAGATCCACCAGTCAGCGCCTGCTTCCATGATACGGCTGAGCAGAGGACCAAGGCTGCCAAAGGTCAGCCAGACCGAAAAAGCCGCCGCGCATACGAAAACCACAAGATGCATAGATTTTCCTCCGAGCTTGTAAGGGCAGAGCGAAAAGTTCTGCCGGAACATGTTTTCTTAAGAAACATCTTATCGATTGGGCGGAAAAATATGCAAAAAGCTTTTGCGGCACACAGGGACTTCAATCACCCTCATTATAGTGCAAAGAAATCCAAATAGCAAGAAGAAGACGGTTCCTTTTGACAGCCGTTTATGGTATACTGAATATAATCGTTTGCAGCTACAGAACGAGTAAAGGAAGGGATTATGGATCGAGCGGATTACTACAGAATCCTGGGTGTGCAGCCGGGGGCGTCAAGAGCGCAGATGGATCGCGCGTACAACGAGCGGATGAAAAGACTCAAGTCTTCGGATTACGCGGATGAGCGTGAATATGCGGACCGTAAGATGCGGGAACTGAAATATGCTTACAGCGTGGTTTCCGGCAGCGCGGCGCCGGTCAGCGACCGTCAGAAGCTGGCGCATCATGAACGGCGCAAGGATGATATGGAGATCGCGGAGACGGCGGACAGCTTTTTGGGGAATCTCAGCGGACAGATAAAGGCTGCGGCGGAGCGGGTCAAGCAGAACGCGGGCGGCGCGCTTTCCCACCCGGAGGGCAGCCACAGCCACCGCGATGACCGGCGTGAGCATGCGGATCGGAGCGGATCGCAGAGCCGGAGCCGCAAAAGTACGGGCGGACAGCGTCTGGTGAACGATGTCGAGGGCGCGCGCAGGAGCGGACAATCGACGGTCAAGTCTTTTGACGCATCGGCGGACGGCGGCAAGACGCTCAAAACGGTGGTCGGCATCATCGTGGCACTGATAGCGCTCGTGCCGTCCTTGATCTCTTCCTGCGAAAGCAGGGAACCGGATTACAGCTACACGTTTCCGGAAGAGCGCATTGTCTGGACCGAAGAATACGACGATACCGTGAGCGAGGTCGATCAGCTGCTGTATGATAAGGTTTCCGATTACGATTATGACGGCTGGCTGGATTACAGCGAGGCCGCGCAAAATCAGGACACGGTCGTCGATGATATGGTTTATCCGCCGGATGATGACGAGACATATACACAGCAGCTGGCGAGAAAATTGGGGCTGGATTCGGCGGAGGCGGCGGTCACCTATCTCAGCGACGGAGATGACGAGGTTTACTGGAAGTATACGGATTATGAAAATGCTTGGCTTTTGGCTACACGGCTGATGGACGCGCCACCGTTTGAGGAGATCGCCGGCTGTGTCAGTCTCTACAGCGGCGAACCGATCATCGATTACGGCACGTATTTGCAGTTCCTGATTGATGTGGCGAACAGCCAGACGATGAGCGTGCTGTACGGCTAGCACGGCGGCAGGCTGCGCAAGGCAGAGCAAAACATGCGGGCAGGAGCAAAGCGGAACGTGCGGATTTTCTTGCGAGAGTGGATTTTTCCGAGAAAAGAGAACGATCAGATAGAAAACAGAAAAGAGGAAAGAACATGGAAGTTTTTGATATCGCACCGGTGAAGTTTGAAGAGGATCGCCTGTTGATCCTGGATCAGACGAAGTTGCCGGGAGAGGAAGTTTATATCGAGGTACAGACAAAGGAAGACATCTGGGACGCGATCTATCATCTCAAAGTGCGTGGCGCGCCGGCGATCGGCGTGGCGGCGGCTTACGGACTGTACGTCGCGACGCGGGATTTCGCGGGGACGCGCGTGAAGGAGTTTCGGGAATATGTGCGGGAAACGAGCGCGTACTTGAACAGCGCCAGACCGACGGCGGTCAATCTTTCGTGGGCACTGAAACGCTGCGCGGATATGCTGGACCGATACATCCGCGCGTTCGACAACGCGGCGGACGGCTTCCTCTGCACCTGCGACCACTGCGCGGGGGATCAGGTGGACGACGCCAAGCTGCTGCTTTTGGATGAAGCGGAGAAGATCCGCAAAGAGGATGAGGCGTCCTGCTATGCGATGGGCGAATTCGGACTGTCGCTGCTGAAGCCGGGCATGGGGATCCTGACGCACTGCAACGCCGGTACGATCGCGACGGCGAAATACGGTACCTGCCTGGCGCCGATCTATCTCGGGCAGGAGCGCGGGTACAACTTCCGCGTGTTTGCGGATGAGACACGCCCACTGCTGCAGGGAGCCAGATTGACGAGCTGGGAGCTTCATAAGTCCGGCGTGGATGTGACGCTGATCTGTGATAATATGGCATCCATCGTGATGAAGAACGGCTGGATCGACGCGGTGGTCGTCGGCTGTGACCGCATGGCGGCGAACGGCGACGGCGCGAATAAGATCGGGACTTCCGGCGTGGCGATCCTGGCAAAGGAGTACGGCATCCCGTTCTATATGTACGTGCCGACCTCCACGATCGATCTGGAAACGCCGACCGGCGCGGACATTCCGATCGAGCTGCGCAAAGGCGAAGAAATTTATGAAATGTGGTATGAAAAGCCGATGGCTCCGGTGGGAGTCAAAACCTATAATCCGTCCTTTGACGTGACGGATCACCGATACATCACGGCGGTCATTACCGAAAAAGGGATCGTCCGGCCTCCGTATGATGTAAATCTAAGAAAGTTGTTTGAGGCGTAATCATGAGTCAGTCTAATCAAAAACCGGCTGTGCAGGATGTACAGCCGAAAAGCTTTATCGACCGCTATGCCAAGATCCTGGTGGTTGTAGCGGTTCTTTGCGGCGCAACCTCCGGAAACTTCGGCGCACTGATCTCCGCACCGGCATCCGTGACCGGATTCTGGCGCCTTTTGATCGCGTTGCCGTTTTTTGCGGTGCCGATCCTGACAAAAGAAGAAAGCCGCAAAAAATTATTCGCGGTCTCCAAAAAGAACCTGCTGCTGGCATTCTTGTCCGGGGCGTTCCTGTTCGGGCATTTCTTTACCTGGTATACCGCGGTCAAAAACACCAATGTGGCAAGCGCGGCGGTGCTGGCGTCGTTCCACCCGCTGATCGTCATTTTTATCACGGTTTTTATCTATCATAAAAAAGTGTCCGGAAAGTCGATTGTGGCAATTCTGGTCGCACTCGGCGGCGGTGCCCTGATCCTCTGCGGAGACCTTTCCGCTTTCGCGGAAGGCGGACGATTGACCGGCAACCTGCTGGCGTTCGCGGCGGGCTTATGCATGGGCGTCTATTTTGCGCTCGGCGGTAAGGTCAGACAAGAAGTGAATGGCTCGATCTCCGTGCTGCTGATTTTTACAGCCTGCTGGATCTGCTTCACGCTTTCCAATCTCATTCCGGGAACGCCGGTGCTTGGCTATCCGGCGGCGGATTATCTGTACATGGTCTGTTTGACGTTCATCTGCCAGATCGGTTCACACGCGGTATGGAATCTGTGCATGGGACATGTCAGCTCGCTGTATGTTTCCACTTGGGAAACCGCAGATCCGGTATTCGCGACGCTGTTTGCCGTCATCATGGTAAAGCAGATCCCATCCATGACCGAGATCCTAGGCTGTGTGATCGTTGTGGCGGCGCTGCTGATGTACAATAAATTTGAACGAGAATCGGAGCAGACGCATGTATAAAGTAAGACTGCAGTCCTTTGAGGGACCGTTTGACCTTTTGGTCTACCTGATCGAGACTGCCGAAATGAGCATATACGATATCAAGATTAGCCAGATCACCAAGCAGTATCTGGAATATATCCAAGCCATGAAAGAACGCAACATTACGGTTGCGACGGAGTTTATGGTGCTGGCGGCGTCTTTGATCGAGATCAAGTCGAAGATGATCCTGCCGCGGGTATCACAGGAGAATACCGCATCGACAGAAGAAGACCCGCGGACGGAATTGGTAGAACGGCTGCTGGAATACAAACGCTTCAAGCAGGCGGCACGAATACTCGAAGAACGGGAGGAGGCCGGCCTTCGTATTTTTGAAAAACCGCAGGAGGATATTTCGACCTATCTGGAAAATCCGGACGAGTATCTCAGCCTGGATCTCAAGCAGTTTGCGGCGGCGTTCTGTTTATTTATCGAGAAAAAACACAAAGTAGAGGCTGTCCGGAAGCATTACGAGCGGGTCGAGCGGGAACGCGCGTCCATGGAAAAGCGGATGCATCTGATCCTCAAGACCGTGCGTCGAAAGCTCGGACAAGTGTTCAGCTTCAAAGAACTGATCCGGGATAAAAAAGATCGCTATGACATTGTTGTCACGTTCCTGTCTCTTTTGGAAATGGCCAAAGAACGCGTGATCCGTGTTGATCAGAAGACGAACTACGGCGACATTTCGGTGTCCGCAGGCGAGCGGATCAACGAAGATACCGTGCTGGAAACCTACGCGGCTGCCGCCGGCACGGATGATGACAGCAATCGTGGCGGTGACGGAGGAGCAACCATCACGCAGCCTGCGCAAAGCGAGACGGCGAAGCCGGATGGGCGGGAGGTACAAAACACAGGAGAGGCGGAAAAACGCAATGACAAGTAAAAAGAATCTAAAATCTGCATTTGAATCCATGCTGTTTGTCTGGGGACAGCCGCTGGATGTCAAGACAGCGGCAGACGTATGCAATATCAACCGGCAGGAGGCTTACGACTGCTTCAAAGAACTGCAGGAAGAATACGAGCAGGAGGGTCGGGGCATTCGTATCCGCGAGGTGAACGGCGCGTTTCAGTTCGCGACAACGGAGGAAAACGCCGATTATATCGAACGGCTGTGCACGCCGGTCAAAACCAAACGATTATCGCAGTCCGCGCTGGAAGTTCTGGCGATTATCGCTTACAAACAGCCGGTGACAAAGGGCGAGATTGAGGCGATCCGAGGTATCAAGTGTGATCGGGTCATTGAAGGACTGGCAAAGAAGGAGCTGGTCTGTGAAGTCGGCAGGTCGAACGCGATCGGCCGACCGATCTTATACGGGACTACCGATATGTTTCTCAAAAATTTTGGTTTCACATCGATAAAAGAACTGCCGGAGATCGATGATATCGAAGGTGTGATGCAGGTCGATACCGAAGCCGATCATGCAGAGGATGAAAACGATCCGGTCGCAGCAGGGCAGATGAGAATCGAGTTTTAACAAGGGCGCGCATGGGAAGCCGGAAAATAAGACAAGCGGCGTGCAGGAAGTCAGTCATAAAACTCCTGAGAGCAAGTAAACTGTTCTTAGGAGTTTTT
>DJPG01000146.1:0-5667 GCA_002439735.1 Firmicutes bacterium UBA6418
CGCCAGTATTTGATGCTGGACGTGAGCGTCCCCGCCGGACACGTCCACTGTTTTTCAGAGCCAGTAACCGTGGTCAGTGTTGCCCATGTCTGGCCGTCGGTGCTTTTCTGAAGGTCTGCTTTGCTCTGCGCCGTGCCGGTCGAAATCGAGTGCTGCCACTGGAACAGGACATCTTTTGAGCCGTCGATCACCGTGTCGACCGGGCTCAGAGGCGCGGCGGTCGGCGTTGCGTCAGCGGTCGAAAGCGTCACCCAGTCGGACGTTGTGACCACGCCGCTATTCGCCGTGACGGCTACCTGCCACTGGATACTCGTTGTTCCCGCAAAGGTGTTGGCCGGAACCGTCACGCTCTGCGTGTTGCCGGAGACATTGATCGTGTGGATCGTACCGCTCGTGCCGGAGCGCCAGCGGAAGACGGCGGAAGTTTGCTCCAGCGCAGCTAAGCACAATCCCTCGTCAGCAGCATCCCACGAAAAAATATTTGCCTCTGCTTTAACAATAGAACCAGAAGATGGCGAAACTTCGTTAATTGCAAGCCCGCAAGTTGTAGACTCATCGATATATAGACGCAAATATGGTCTGTTTGTGCCTTTTGTCTGGATTTCGTATTCTTTATTTGTTCGATAGCGCTCAAGCGCCACGCCGGTCCTTGCCGCTTTTGCAAACGGTGCCCTGGAATACTCAAACCAATTCGGGATAGCGCCATCAGTAACATAGACGTATCCAAGAAGTTCCCCGTAGTCTTGCCGAGAATTATATGTAATACTGTTTTGGTCAAACGAACTTGCAAGCAAGAATGCTCGAAATTCTGCGTAACTACGCGAAACATCGTTGTATGGGGCTTGAATATAAAAGAATAAGGTTGGAGCATATATCGAGGTTGCGTTCTCCAAAAAAATTTTTTTATATTGCGTTCCATCGTTTGGAGATTGAAATTTAAGATATAACTGGTCATTAAGCACTAGCTTTGCTGGATTTGACGTATGGTCGTTAATTCCTTGCTGTGCGTATTTCAGGATTGCAAAGTCAGATGCGTATACTTTGATTTCAGTTGCCACCTCACGTCACCCCCATTCTGGCCACTCGTCTTTGGCTCTTCATGCGGCGGATGAAATCGTCGATTCTCATGCAGATACCCCCATTCGCGAAGTCAAACGCTCGTTTTCTGTGATTCGGATGATGTCGTTGAACTGTTTCACCCGGTCAGCGTTAATGTTGTAATAGTTGTTCGTCGTGCCCGCTCCGGCAAGCGCCGGAAGATGCCCGAAGGAAGACATTCCAAAGGTCATCGTGCCGAAATCGAGTTGGCTTTGAATCCCTCGCTTGACGCTCGAGAATTCCTTGTCAAAGCCCTGCCCGAGCCCTTCTGCCATATATCCGCCGATACCGGCGAAGACCTTAGACGGAGACGCGATTCCGAGGAAGCTTTTCACGCCGTCGACAAGCCCCGTGAAGACGTTTTCAACCGTCTGCTTGAAACTGTTCCACATATTCACGAAACCGTTTTTGATGCCCTCGACAATGTTCTTGCCGATGCTTCCCCAGTCAAAAGACAAGAACGTATCCACGATGGAAGTAATCAGGCGCGGGATAACCATGACAATATCCGGAATTGCTTCAATCAAGCCAGTTGCCAGAGCCGCGATGATTTTGGGGCCTGCCATAATGATCTCTGGCAGATTGTCGATGATGCCTTCCACGATACCGAGAATCAGGTTCGGGATTGCCGCAACCAATTCCGGAATCGCCTTGATAAGCCCATCTGCAAGCGCCAGTGTAATTTCAACGCCAGCTTCAATGAGCTTCGGCATATTTACGATGATCGCCGTGACAAGGTTCGCGATAACGTCCGGAACTGCTGCAATCAGCTGCGGTGTAGCGTCCACTAAGCCGTCAACCAGCGCAAGAATAATCGCAAGCGCCGCGTCAATCAGGTTCCCGAGGTTGTCCGGGCTTGTCAGAACGTTCACGATCTCAACAATCGCGTCCGTTGCCGCCGGAATCAGCTGTGGAAGCGCATCTGCGATGCCTTGTGCAAGCGATACAATGACATCAATACCCGTCTGGGTGATCTGCGGCAAAAGCTCGATGAGAGCCGGAACGAGCGTGTTGATGACCGTCGGCGCGACATCAGCAAGAACAGACAGCACAGACGGCAGAGCCGCCATAAGACCGGTTACAAGGCTTGTCGCGCCATCTACAAGAGACGGCAGTACCGTACCCAGAATCGCCGGGAGCTGTTCACTTACCGTGCCGATAAGAGAGGTCGTAGCTTCGACAATTCGCGGCAAAAGCTCCTGAATCCGAGGAATCAGATTGTTACCAACCGTCACAACGGAATCCGTAAAGTTCCCAATCAGAACGCCTAAATCTTGGTCAGGGTCTGCCATGCCGGTCACAAGGTTCTGCCAAGAGGCTTTCATTTGCCCAAAAGAGCCTTGAATCGTTTCGCTTGCCTCTTTCGCAGTCGTTCCAGTAATACCCAAGTTCTCTTGCACGGCGTGGATTGCAGTGACAATATCCGCAAAACTATCGATGCTCAAGGAGCCGACTTCCAGCCCCTCTAATTGTTCAGCGTCCGCAAGCAGGCGCTGCATTTCTTCTTTCGTTCCGCCGTAGCCAAGTTTCAGGTTATCCAGCATGGTATAGTTCTGCTTTGCAAAGCCTTGATACGCGTTCTGGATGGATTCCATGCTGGTACCCATCTTGTTTGCGTTATCTGCCATGTCTGTAACAGCCGTGTTAGCGTAAGCTGCGGCCTGATAAGAATAATCGCCTAGACTGGAAACAAGGCTTGCGGCAAAGCTTGTCGTGGTCTCCATGTACTCATTGACGCTCAAACCAGCCGTTTTATAAGCATTGTTGGCGTACTCCATGAGTTTTTCGGACTGATCGCCGTAATGTGCTACAGCTTCCTCGGCTTCTTCCATGCTGCAGCCGAACATATCCACAAAGTGCTGTGCATCGACGTTCGCATTCCCGAAAAGCGTTTCCACGCCGCCGACGAGCTGTTCATAATCTGCGTAAGCTTCGACCGCTTTTGTTCCGAGCGCTCCGATTGCAGTAGCGCCAGCCGCAACACCAGCAACAGCTGCTTTGCCCGCCGTAGCAAGCCCGGATTTTAGTTTTTCGCCGAGCCCGGATGTTTTATTGCCGACTTCGTCAATGCCTTTATTCGCTTCGGTCGTATCCGCCCCGATTTTTACAAAAAGTTCAAATAGATTCATGCTTCACCACCAGTCCGCACCGCTTAACAACCTCGGCGGTGATCTCTTCGCAGGTTCGGTTGTCCTGCGGCTTCGGGTCTATCAGATCGGAATATTTCGCCTGCACAAAGCTCCCACCCGCGAATTTCGCTGTGTTTTCCGTCATCGTGCGCAAGCACTCCGCCGTATAAATGCGGAAGGCTGATTCTTCCTGCTGCCGCTTTACCAAAATCGGCAAAAGGCGAATCAGCCCTCCCGCGCTTATCTTTGGAGCCGCCAGAAGCGCAAGCGTTACGCTTTCGCCTCCGACGCGCACGATTTGAAAAAATCCATCATATCTTTGTCCTTGACGATCTCCTGAATCTGCCGCATGGTCTTGATGAGGCTCTGCTTTTTGACCGCCTCAACAGTCGTTTCGTTGACCGCAGCCAGAATGCCGAGCGTATCTTCCCGGTGCTTTTTCAGAATCAGGGGAATCCACTGGCCGATCTTCTGTGCACCGATCGCGTATCTTTCACCGGCCGTCTGCGGCTTCTCCGCGTCGATCTGCGCCTTCAGGCTCTCCCGAAGCTCATCATCTGTCAGGATATTAAGCGCGTACACGCTGACCTCACACAGGACGTCAGCCGCTCTATCCGTGCTAAGTTCCGAAAACTTCATACTTCCTTCTCCTTACGTTTCAGCCGTACCGGCCTTGATATATACCTCATACGGCACAACGTCCTGCTTCGACATCGAATAGTGCGCCGTGTACTCGAAAGCCATCTGCCCTTTGCTTCTATCCGCCGTTTTCAGCTGGAAGCCGCCGGTCGAAAGCGCGTTCATAAGACGGATAGCAATAAATCCGCCGTTTGTCGCGCCGTTCTTGTCGGAATAATCGCCGACAAGCCAGATATCCGCAAAATCAGCCGTCGAAAGATCTCTGCGGGGAACGACCTTCGTCGTATCCGTGCCGTCGATGTCAGCCGCCGCCATAAGCGACTTTGCCGAGGTGGTCGTTGCCGTGACATATGTACCGGTAAGCTTCACCTCGACATCGTCCATCCGCTTCATTTCCATTGTGTTCTTGGGGCAGTTGTCGACATCTTCGCCATAATCAGAATACGTCGGCGTAGCGGCAAATGTAACGCCGCCGGTCGTCGCGCCGATCTGGTCTTCCGGCTCAAACGTGCCGGTTGCAGGCGTAAAATCGCTCAAAACCACGCCAGCGTTGATTTGCAGCTGCTTGAACGTATCAGCCGGAATCTTTGTAAATTTCGCCATGAAATCAGTCCTTTCAGTTCGCGGTGATGTATTCGACTGTGACGTTCAAATACCGCCGCTTGATGTATTTGTCGGAATCGTCCGCGATGTTCTGGCACCACGGCGTTCCTCTCTTAATCCAAATTGCGCCACCGTCGCAGGGAACGAACACGCCGCCTAAGCCGATCGCGTCCGAAATCTCCTGCGCTTTGGCGTTCGGTTCTGCTTCTTTTTCCGTGTAGTACCACAGATTCACCGTCAGCCCGATTTCTCCGCTGTCCCATGCGCCCGTGATGAGCTCATACGTAAGCCACGGGAACACAGCATCGTCCGGCACGCTCGATGCAGAATAAGCTGTCAGGAACTGCGAGAACCATCCTTGTAGAGCCTGTCCCTTCGTCATGCCGGTAACGCCTTCTTTTCTGCCGTGAAATACTTGAGCGCGAAACTCGCCGAGCGTGGGGACTGCTTTGCTGTCGGTTCCGATGTCACACGGTACGTCTCCCCGGTCGTCTTATCCCGGAAGAAGTCGTTGTACTCAATGGGGACGCTTTGCTGAACCAGAACCGAGTAGACGCTTGTCACGCCCTCTTTTTCCGCTCTTCTTGCCTCCATCGACGTATCGAGCGCCTGATAGTTGTAAAACTCCGCGCCTTCCGCCCACGTCGTGATATAGCCGCTCTCGCCGTCCGGCACGCGGGTTTTGTCCAAGAGGACACACGGTCTTGCAAAATCGTCAAGTAAGCTCATATCTTCCTCCATTGGTTCAGTCGTGCCTTAAAAACAGACTGCCACGTGACCGCGCCGGTTGAAGATCCGCTCGCCGCTTTCGAGTAGCTGTACCCGCCAAAGCTCTCCGACGTGTACGGACTTGCGGCGATGTCGCCGTTCTTTTCCTGCCACGAATGAATTTCCTCTGCCAAACAGAGCACAGCAGGCGGAACGGACATCGGCCAGATAGAACCGTCGAATGTTTCATCTGCCATAGCATAATCCGGGTATTGGTGAACTCCATCGTTAAAAACAGAGCCCACCACGCGGAAAAACTGTCCGCTTTGCAAAAACGGCAGTGTGATGCTGCCGTTTTTTACAGTGTACGTGTCGCTGATCCTGTCAGTTTCGAACCAGTTTCGAAGCACACCACACAATTCAGTCAGCACCACACCGCTTCCTCCATTACTTCGCCGTTACGTCAGCGTTACCGGCTTTCTGCGCTTTA
>DJPG01000146.1:5712-11150 GCA_002439735.1 Firmicutes bacterium UBA6418
TGCGCTTTATAGGTCGCATCGGTCTCAACGACCGTGATCTTCTTATTAGAAGCCGCCGTGATATCGGACTTGCCATCCCACGTCGACCACGTTCTCACGTTCTGGCCGTAGGTCACAGTCTCAGCCGCATCGGCTACCTTGTACTTGTAGACGTTGCCGGTCGCTTCCTTCGCCGGGGTGACCGTGATCTTCGTATCGCCGGTTGCGGTGCCAGCTGCCGAAGTAACAGTCAGGGTGCCGAGCGTCGGCGTTTCGTCGATGTCAGCGACGGCAATTCCGTCCTGATACTCCGCAAACAGGGTCATGCCCATGATCGCGAAGGACTCGGAAACCGCCGTGGAATAATTGCCCTGCACGTGGAAACCAACAAGGTTCGTTTCGCCGTCGGTTCTGTAGTCAAGACCGGCGCGGGCGAAGTCGCTGTCAGCCGGGTCGATGTAGTACAGAACGATGTTTTCAACCGGAGTCGCGATGACGCGGCCGCGCTTGATCTCTTCGTCAGACAGCAGGAACACGGTGCTATAGCCCATGAAGTTCTTGATGTACTGGAAGCCGAACTCGGTCTGGATGGTGATATCCGCGCCGCCGAGATAGTCATACAAGTCCATGACGTTCACAAAGCCGACAACGTTGGTCGCGGTTCTGTGCATCTGCTTGAACTTGTTGATAACAGCGCCCTTCGCCATCGCAAGCGCACGCTGCCAGTTGGTTTCGCTGACGCTCAGAAGGCCTGTGTTCAGGTAATCATAGAACCGGTTCGTAACGTTGGTCTGAAGCTCATACAGGAAAGCTTCGTCTGTCATCGCGACTGCAACGTCATAGCCGTATTCCTTGATCGCCTCGATAGAGACGGCCTTCGCGTACTTTTCGACGTTGATGTTCGCGTAGTCCTTCTCGATGACCGTAGCTTTGGAGTAGGGGATCTCTTCGCCCTCGCCGACACTCTGTGCAAGCGTGACGCTCGCGGTCTTGGATTTCAGGACAGTACCCGGCTGCTTTTTGATAGGCCGCATAATGCCGAGAATGTCGCGCAGGTGCTGCCAGTTCTGTGCAAAGCGGGTTACAAAATCAATTTCACGAGCGGTTACCTGAACGTCGCTCGTCATGGTCAGATTATTTTTTGCTGCCATATTATTCTTCCTTTCCGAACAAATTGAGATTTGCGGCGATTGCTGCCTGCCGTTCAGACGCATCCCTGATTTTGAAGATGTCGTCCCGGCTCATGGCACCGCCGTTGTTTGCGGGCGGATCTTTGGTGTCCGCGCCCTTCTGTTTGGTGGTAACAACGAAGTCTGCCCACTCTTCCTTGATGGACTTTTTCAGATCATCGGCGTTCTTGATCTTGCCGTCTTCCAGTTCAACCGTAGAAAGATCGGTGACCTTCAAAACCGAATCAATGCGCTTTTCGCTGATACCCGCAGACTTTAAAAGTTCCCGGTACGCGGATTCTTTCGCGCTCTTGGTTTCCTTTTGCATCTGCTCTTCCTTGTAAGCGTCAAATTCCTTTTTGACCTGGTCGTGCTTATCCTTCCAGCCGTCGTCGCCTTTGGCTTTCAGGTTTTCAAGCTCCGCCTGTACTCCGGGGAGCTTTTCGGCGTCCGCCTTATACCTCGCGATGTCGCTTTTCAGCCCATCGACAGTATCGGTGTGCGCCTCAATGATCGTGTCCATTTGCTCTTCCGTCAGCCCCATACCCTTCAGGAGCTTTCGCGTTAATGCCATGTTCTATCTCCCTTTCCCTTGTCGGCGGTTCTTTGCCGCGACAGAACAAAAAAATGTGGCAACAGTCGTTTCTTCACTGTTACCACATTTATACCGCGTATTTTAGGCTCTCTTACGCAAACTTTCAGCCATTTTTTAATTCATCCTCTACGATCTGCCGGTATTCGGATGCATGGTCAGCCGCTGCGGGCTTCAAATACGGCTGTGCTTTATTGCCAGCCGTCCAGTGCCATTTCCCCTTTGCGTCCTGATGTGCCCACGGCGTAGGCCTGCCGCCCGGATAATATTTTCCAGTTCCTAGCTCGACGTAAGCAGCATATTCCGTATCGCTGCCGATGTATGCCGCCGGTTCCCCTTCATCCACGCGGTGCGTGATACTGTTCCTCAGATTGCCGGTGTCCACCGGGCAAAGCCGCTTCGCGTACTTTTCGGCCGTCACGCCAACCTTTTCAAGCGCCCGAATGAGCGCGTCATGCATGGCGGACTTGACTTCTTCGGAATTGTCGATAAATTCAACGCTCACGCTTTTTCCACCCCGCCCATTCTGCGTAAGTCATGTTTTTGATCAGTTCATTTTGCCCTGTCTCTGGGTTTTTGGCACGGCGCTGCCCTTTTGACGTGTCAATCCCCTCTATCGCTGATACCAGCGTGCAGCGACAGTTGTATATTTCTTCCGGTCTTCCTTGCGGGTCTCCCGGGAAACGGCAACCATTAGAAAACTTCTTGTCGTTGTCCACGACTTCACCATCGAGCATTGCGTGAGAATGTCGCGTCCTGCCGTCGAGCGTCGCCATCCACTCTTTCCGGCACTTAATGCCCATCTTTTCCGCCGCAAAGTAAGAATCCATCCGTCCGGCGTTCTGCGCGCCCGTAACAGCTGTTCGAGCCGTCCGGATAGCCGAATCTCGGTTCATGGTGACGATTCTAGTTTGCAGATCATCCGCCATGTGCTTAATGCTCTTGCCCTGCAAAATGGAGCTTGTGACGCTGGCTGTAATCTGTTTTTTACCCCATGCAAGATCAATTCCGCGCTTCAAGGCTCTCTTCGGCGGGTAATACGGCATAAGTTCCGGCTGTTCGACGATCAACCGCTTTACTGTCTGCTCATCCCAGAGGTCAAAGCCGACATCGCCGGTCACTTGCTCGATTGTATACGCCGCAAAGTTTCGATTCAGGCTGTAAATCCCCGGCGTCGCATCGTTGACATACGCGACAGCAGCAGCGTTTGCATTTGTCATGCGCTCTGCAACCTTATCCCGCAGCGCCTCGAAGCGCTTTCCACGCCCGATCTGCGCAAGCCGCCACTGCCTGTATTGTTCCTCTGTGATCTCTCCGGCGTCCAACCGCGCCTTTTCAGCGGCGTCACGGCCGGCGAATTTCGTGAAATATTCCTTAATGATATCCGTCAGGCCGTCATACGCTTCTTTGTAAGAATCGTATATCCGCTTTTCAAGCGCCTTTAGCTCTTTTTCGGTGAGGTCGTATCCCTTATCAGGTCTCATTGTTCACCATCTCCGGCGGCTCGAAGCTGCGCTCAATATCCTCTGCCGCTTTTCTTTTCAGAATTTCGGCAACTTCTTCCTGCGTCAGCCACGGAAGCTTTTTCAAAATGGTTTCATCATCGAGATATTGCGCAGCCATCAGCACCATCTGTGTCTGCTCCAGCTGGTTTACAACCTTCGAGCGCACGAAAGACGGTTCATCTTCGATCCCGACGATTTTGAAAAGTGCCTGTAAAAAATCAATTACGCAGTATTCGAATTGATCGACCTTATTGTCCATCGGCTGATAAGCCGCTGTGATCTCCGTCGCCGTCTTCTGCCCGCCTTGCAGTTTTGTAACGTCCAAAATCTGAAAATCTCGGTACAGATCGTCACTGATTCTGGAAAGAAGCGCTTCCCGAGCTTCAACTGGGATTGTGAGCGTGTGCGCCTCTGCCTTCGCGCCGTCATCGTCCACAAGACCTACACCAATTCGCCGCATGGACTCTTTGAACCGTGCCATATCGATCTCGTCCATACCGCCAGCGTTGGAGATCGTCCAGTAAATAACGGATGCATCATCAACCGTGTTTGCAAAACCGGATTTTATCAAATCATAGCAGTCAATTGCCTCGCGCTGGCCGACAATCTCCGACTGCTTCGCGCGGTTCCCATACATCGGGATAATCGGAAAGCCCGGATAATTCTGATACGCCAGCAGTTCTGTTCCATCGACCTCGGAAGTCGCTTCCACAGCCACATAGCCGCGCTTCGGCTCCAAGATCATCATTTCTTCTCCGTTCCTGCGGATATACTGTGTAAATCCGTCCGGCTCGAAGAGCGTAGCACGAAGTGGTTTGCTTGTGCATACTTGCCAGAAGCGAATCCCTGCCCGAAGCGCTCCGTTTTCCTCATCCAGAAGCGGAACAAATTCTGTCACATCAAACACTTCAAGGTGATCGAGATTCCAAAACCCATAGGAAACACCGCCGACAAGTGCGCCATGCGCTGCATCTTGCAGCCTTGTGTCGAAATTGGCGCCCAGTTTCTCTTTGTTCTCGTCCTTTTTCAGCGTCACGCCGTTTCCAAGCAGATACTGCGTTTCCTGCGTCACAAAATTCGAGAAGAAATTACTGCGAAGCTTGTAGTTCGCACTGTAATTGTCTGGCACTGTTTTCCCGGAAAGCGTGTACAGCAGCTTTTGGAAATTGGCGATCGTCACATTCCGGTGCGCGTCATACTCTTTCGCGATAACGGCCTGTTTGTATAAATCCGAGTCCTTGTGATTGTTGATTGCGGAAAGAACGAACTCCATCCGTTCCCGGTCGGACTTCTCCGCGATCTCTAAAAAATCCTGATATGTTTTCATCTTTTACCTCACCGCGCCAGATCTGGCACAAATCTGTGTTCTTTGAAGTGCTTTTTCAAGACCGTCATCACCATGTACCTGATTTCGTCCATAGCGTGGTCGTTTTCCTTCACGACGCGGTCAGATTCTGCTTTTTCGTCCCACCTGTAAAGCCCAAATTCGCGAATAGCGTCTTCGCAGCTCTCATGGATTTTGATTTTCCCGGACGCGATCATCTCGGCTGTTGTCTGTATCCCGGGCAATACATCATTCACAGCACCGCGTACTTTGAATTCATGGTACTTCTTTACAGTTGCGATAAAAGCGTCCGCAGATGGGTCAACGATCAGGCACTTGATTTCTCTCCCGCCCGCGAGGCGCTTAATTTCTTCATAATACTCTTCCGGCGTTTTCTCTTTGCGCTCCGTCCTCCCGCAGTAGTAATATTCCGCAATGCGCACCGCTACTGTTTTCGTCACACACCATAATCCAGCCGAGAATGGGTTGTGCGTGCCGTAGTCAATGGAAATGTAATAATCGCCGGTGTCCGGTATGTCCTGCACGATGCAGGAATCGCCGAACATCGGATACACAAGCCCTTCGGCAAGCGTCCATTTTCCAAGAATGTATCTATCGTAGAAAACCGTTCCGGCATATTCCTTCTTTAGGTTTTCTACGAAGGAAGGCGGCAAAAACGGGTTATCATCAATTGTGTATACTTGGCTGAAAATATCCGCGTCGCTATCCAGAAACCTTTTCAGCCAGTGGTTTGGATATTGCGGGTTATATGTCCCATCAAAGCAGGAATATTCTTTATCGAGTCGGCTTTTCAGAAGCGCAAAGACTTCTTCCGACCAATCCGCGACCTCGTCGCCGTAGCAATACTT
>DJPG01000146.1:11173-13859 GCA_002439735.1 Firmicutes bacterium UBA6418
TTCGATACCTGCGACACTTTTTCTGCGCCGAGGCAATAGCACTTCTCGCCGAAAATCCAAGCCGTGTTATCGCTGGAAATCGTTCCGACGAGCTTATCTCCGTAAAGATTCCGCATCGGCTCAAGCACATTTCGTTCTATTGTGGATTTTGTGACGCCAAGGATGACTGCAAGCCCATCTTTACCGGCGCGTTCGCGAATTCGAAGCGGAATGATCCAGCGGAAATCGAGATATGTTTTCCCGCTTCGCGTCGCTCCACCCTTGAAGTTCCATCTGTGGTTCCCATGTCTCGCAAATTCAATTTGCTTCGGGCTTAATAGCATCTCTAAACTCCTTGAGCAGCCCATCCAGCTTATTCAAGCTGTCGTTGCTGCTTGCTGTGTTCTTCGTGGCTTTGTCGACGATAATGCCAAATGAGGTTGCGATCTGGCTCAACGTAGCCGCCGAAATCTTCTCCGGGTCAGTCAGCGCTTTCAGATGCAAAATGATAGCTTCCTGCATCGCGCCTTTCTGCGATTCCATGAAAGCCAGCATCTCGGCCGTATTTTCCTCTTTTTTCTGCTGTACTTTTTCGCTGATATCTGGTGAAGCGTCAACAATTCTCTTCACAGTCTGGTGCGTGACGCCGTGCTTCTTCGCAACGGCATTGTACGACTGCATTTCTATCCAGTCGGCGATTATTCTTTTCTTCTGCCGGTCTGTCAGCCTCGCAGCCATAACCACCACCTCTGAGTAAAATATGTCCTTCTCGTGCCCCGCCGGTTTGCGGTTCCCGGCGGGGCTAAGAAAAGGAGGTTCCGCAGTACGCTGCGTAGCCGTAAGAAGGATGAAGCGCAGAGGATATACCTCTACGCTCCCCATGATACACTACATTTTAGGCTCTCTTACGCAAACTTTTGAATATAAACCACGTTTTTCTGCCACTAAGTAGATAAACTGCCTATGCCATTCCTGAGCGGTGCGCTCCGAAACATATACCACCATAGCAGCGCCTTGCAGGGTATGCGTCCGCTTCCATAAGACCAGGTCGATGAGCTTCAGCCGTTCCGCTCCGTCAATGAGCTGCTTTGTTTCCTCGACGGCAGCGCTTACCGCGTCGATTTCCTCGCGCGTCATGAGCGTTCCTCCCTTATAGCTTCTAACCATCCATTTTGCGTATCCCCACCACCCATAGCGCGGCTTGCTCACCTTATCGGCCTCCTTTGCCATTCATCTTCTCTTCAAAGATGTCCTTCATGCACGCACACAAGAAAGCCCCATTCGTCATGACGTGATACAGAGACGGCAGGCCGGATTCCTCGTCGATATGCGTCGGGTCTTCCCAGATCGCGAGAACGTGCCTTAAAAGCGCCTCGTGCCATCTCTCCGGCGCGATACGCCGCCAGTCCTCGGCTTCTGCGTACTTTGCCAGCCCATATTCCCGCGTTGCCATGATTGCCTCTATGGACTCTACAGGGACAGTGGATGGGCGAGGTTTGTTGTCATCGTACTTCGCGCCCTTGATTTTCTGGTGGTATTTCCCAAACCCGCATCCCTGACATATGTATCCATTATTTTGTACTTCTTTGAACTCTTCAATTTTGCCGCAAACCGGGCATTTTAGCTTTCCTCCATTTACGACCTTCCATTTCTCACTCAAGTAGTTTCTTCAGCTCCTTCCTCATCGTATACAGTTCCACTTCCTCGTTGATCGCGCGTTTCTTGTAATCGTCGAACGTCTCTTCCTCGACCTCGATAGTAGAAAATCTTCTGTGGCAGTCCTGACATTCATACCGGCGTCTTCTGAGTTTTTCTTCTTCCTGCTCCCACGTGTTCCGGGAGTCGATCACGCGGCATCTATGGCCGCAGGCACAGATCATTTGTCCCACCAATCCTGAATGGTATTGTTCCGTTCGAAGAACGGCTGAAAGAAGGGCCCGCAGAGTTTCTTGAGTGCCGTATCGATCCTGTGAATGGCCTCGTCAGATTCCTTCTTGCCCTGCCAAGCCACGCCGTATTCGTGCTCGAGTTCCTGCATTTTGTCAAGCAGCTGCTTCGCCTTCGAAGGGCTTTTGAGTATTCCGAGTTCATACGCCGCCACAAACAGCAGATCGACGGCCTTCTGGTTCCCGGCGTCCATACCGGCGGCAAAATATGCTTTGTTGCTGTTTCGGATACGCTTCGCCAGATCGTTCATTGTACTCATAGCTTAATCCCCCTTATGTACTTATCGAAATACGTCACAGCCACCGCCATAGCAGCCCACATATCCGCCGAGAAGCCGTAGAAGAAACCTGGGTTCTTCTTCGTCCCCTTTCCGAAGTTCGGCTGTCCGGGCGCGTAGCGGTCGACAAGGGCTTGTCTGATATTCGCGTCCTTGGATTGAGAGTGCCCGCATAAGTAAAGCTTCTCTTCCCGGCGAAAGATCTTCTGCGGCGGATGGCTCACGGCGTATAAACTGGCAAACTCCCAGAATCGGCCGATCCAGAAGCACGTGTCAAACACCTCTTGACCTACAGGCATCCCCATACCGGCGACCATTTCAATTGCCAGATGATCATACGGATTGAAGAGCACACCGTATATCTCCTCGTTCGGAACTTTCCCAACGTCCAGTACCTTCCGGATCTCTTTTCCGTCGTGCTCTACCAATACATAGCCGGATTCCGTGTTTCCCGGGTCAATCGCCAGAATCGTTCCCACCTTG
>DJPG01000017.1:0-27318 GCA_002439735.1 Firmicutes bacterium UBA6418
CTCTCCGGTTCATTATCAATGCTAAGACTCATATTTTCAGAAACAGGTGATTGACCGTAATAGATAATGTTTCCGTTTTCAATATCTTCATACTCAATCTCTTGTATGTCATTCTCTTGAAATGTGACCGTACGCACATATCCCTCCGGCACGGTCGGTTCTTTGAACACAAAGGCTTCTGCTGCGCCCGCCGGGTCCTCAAGCTCGAAGGTCACATCCAATGTTCCCTGTTTCTCGTTGTTGGTTTCGTGCCAGATGATCGCGAA
The DNA here is from genome assembly GCA_002439735.1 of Firmicutes bacterium UBA6418. Taxonomy (GTDB): domain Bacteria; phylum Bacillota; class Clostridia; order Peptostreptococcales; family Anaerovoracaceae; genus CAG-238. The sequence goes on from DJPG01000017.1 coordinate 267, forward strand.
GCGGATCGCGCAGGCCGCCAGGGCCAGGATCAGGGCGGCCGCCAGCGCTATGGCAACAGCGCGGCGCATGGTATGTCTGCCAAAGGTCACATACTGCACATTGCTGCCGGATTCTGCATCGCGGAGTTTGCGGCTATGTTGCTGCCCTGCCTCTGCGCGCGCGGCTTCCCTTTTCGCCTTGCTGCGGATCCGATCAAAGTTTCGGATCATGCGTTTCATCCTGCGTTCGAATCGCGGTGAAAAGGTATAGTCGTATTTCAGTTCGTCCGGATCCGGAATATCGGCATAGCGTTCTTCGAGCGCTTCTCTTAAGACTCTCTGAAATTCTGCTTCTGTCATCACGTTTCACCCTCTTTCATTTTGTTTCGGAACAGCACTCTGGCGCGCTGCAGCCGCTTTTTGGCTGCCTCGGTCGTAATGCCGCAGGCGATCGCCACTTCGCGTACGCTGCAGCCGTGGACCGCGGACAGCAGCAATACGTCTGCCGCCCAATCCGGCAGACTTTGCGCGGTCTGTAGGATCTCCTTATGTAATACCGCATCCGGTGTTTCGTCGAAACCGGAGGAGAGATTTTCCCACATGGACGCTGGCTGGTCTGTCTCATCGTCAGCCCTGCCGGGCATGCCATCTGCCTGCATGCTGCGCAGTCGATTTTCTTTGGCAAGCAGGTTCCGTGCGGCGTTCCTAACGATAATAACCACGAAACGCTTCGTTTGGGGACAAAGGATTTCGCCGATCTTGTCAAAATTTTTGATGATACGCAAAAAAGACTCCTGCACGGCGTCCTCCGCCAGATGCCGATCCTGCAAAACGCGCAGCGCTTCCCAGTGCATGAGTCTGTGATAAGCTTCATATAATTGTCTGAATTTTTCTTTTTCTGTTACAGTGTCCAGAAGTTGTAAGTAAAACGGCAGCATTTGGATACTCTCTTTCGGGTCAGGCAGTACATGATGCATCCTGTCATTTCATTAACGGGTATTCCGGTCTGTGATCCGCGGTGCATCCTGTTCTGCCAGATACTTCTGTACACGTTCGCCGTCGGTCGCGAATTCTACCAGCTGGGTTCCGCGTTTGACATAGGCGTCGGAGCCGCAGCCGGCCAGGATCAGCACGCAGTCGCCCAGCGCTTCTGCTTTGTCCAGCGCGGCGCGGACGGCCTCATCGCGGTCGGTGATGATCTGCGCCTTTTCCTTATGCGCAACGTGCGTGAGGATCTCCTCACAGATCTTGCGGACATCTTCCTTGCCCGGGTCACGCTCGGTGATGACGATGAAATCCGCATTGGCATCGGCGATCTCTCCGGCTTCCTGCCTGCGGTTATAGGCCTTGCCGCCGACACAGCCGAACACAAAGCCGACCTTGCGCCGCGGGTAATGATGGTGGACATAGTCGAACAGCGCTTCATAGCTCATCTTGTTATGCGCGCAGTCCACGATCACGTCCACATTGCGGTCAAGGGTATAGGTCTCCATGCGTCCGGCGACCTTCACGTGCGCAAGTCCCTCGCGGATCGTTTCCACCGGCACGCCAAGCTGTCGGCAAACCGCGATCGCCGCCAGCGCGTTGCTGCCGTTGTAGCCGCCGCCGATATTGACGCGGAAGCTCTCTTCTCTGCCGTCCACACCTGCCTTGACCATGATATAGCCAGGTCCCTCTTCGACCGCGAGCCCCTGCACATCCGCCGCGCCGTCAAAGCCGAAAGTCACGGTCTTTTCACAGTTTGTCCGGGCTGCTTCCAGCACCCGCGGCAGATAGTTCTTGTCCATATCCAGATTGACGCAGGCGACGCGGCTGCGATCAAAGATCTTCAGCTTGGAGGTAAAATAGTCCTCCATGTCGCGATGCTCCGCCTCCGAGATATGATCCTCGGAAATATTCAAAAACGCGCAGACCTCATAGTTCAGATCCGCCACGCGGTCGTATTTGAGTCCCTGCGACGAAACCTCCATCACCAGATAGCGGCAGTCGTTCCGCACACAGCCGTCGAGGATGCGGTGCAGCTCGATCGTTTCCGGCGTTGTCAGCTTCCGCGATTTTTCACGATGCTCTCCGTCATAGGTATAGATGCCGGAGGAAAAACCGATCTCCCGACCGCGGTAAAGGTCCAGAACGGCTTTGATCATCGTCGCGGTCGTCGATTTCCCCTTGGTCCCGGTCAGGCCGATCAGCTTCAGGCCGTGATCCCAGCTGCGGTCAAAATAGAACGCGGAGATCTTGGAGATCGCGGCCCGCATATCGTTTACAAGCAGACACGGTACCTCCGGCCCCATGCCCAGATCACGCTCTGCCGCATAGCCGCAGGCACCCTTGGCGAGCGCGTCCGCAAGATACTCCGGCTTAAAGTTCGCGCCTTTACAAAGAAACAGCGTCCCCGGCTTGACCGTCAGCGAATTGTAAGAGACATCGCGGACTTCACGTTCGAAGTCAGCGGTATCGGCGTTGCACGCCTCCAAAAGTCCCAGCTGCGCTAACATTTCTTTATATGCAAAAATCGTTTTCATACTCTTTTATCCTGTTTATCCTCTCTGGTTTTTCATTTTTTTCTATTCTTAGTCTATCACTGAATGCGGTGCTTCACAACCTAAAATTTCATACAAGATCCGGCAAACTTCCGGATCCGCGTCCGGTTCGGCGGCCAGCCTGCATAGTCCGATGGGTGAGCCGGCAGCCGCCCGGCCGCAGCGCAGGTGCACAAGCAGCCGCACTGGCGCTGCGGTCATCGAGCGGACGCCTCGCTCAGCGGACTTCTTGCTGCGCAAGTTCTTCGATCGTGCGCTGCATCAACTGATTGATCTCCGTAAAATTCATATTCGGAACATACAGGCTCTCCACCTGCATATGCGCGTTTTTTGCTTTTTCCAGAGCCGCCGCGGCCTTGTCGAGCAGGATATCGAACTCTTCCAGAAGCGACGCGACAAACTCGGCGCTCTGCGCGAGGATCAGGCTGTTCATGTAGTCGCTGACATCCAGCAGAATGATCTCCCTGTTCTTGCCGTCGTCCTCAAGGATCTCCCACGGTTCGATATCGTGATATTCGTTGACCGTCACAAACGCCGTCTTTAACTGCGGGATCACCAGATGATCGATTTTTTCGTCCGGACACAGCGGACAGTAAAAGCTTTCAATATCGATGCCGCGATAGATCGCCCCCTCGCGCAGCACCGACATGAAGCCGGAATTCACGTAGCCGACCGGTACGCTGATCAGATAGATCCGCTCCATGTCCGCAAGCAGACTCGGCAGATAGTTTACCGTTCCGCTTGCCGTGATCGCGCTGGCAAAGAACCGTTTTTCCCGTCCGGGCGCGAGACAGATCTCACGGCCCTGATATTCCCGGCCGACAATGTCCGCCACGACCCGATAGACCTCACTGTGGCTGACCGCGCGGTTGTAGACCTCCTCCAGACTCCGGAATACACTTTTGGCGGCGCTTAAGTAATTGTAGGCGATCCGGTACCAGCGGGAGCATTCCTCATTTCGGTCGATGATCTCCTCCTTGTTCAGCAAGATACCGTCTTCATTCCAGAATTCTCCCAGATTGATGATCTTGTCGACCGCCCCCGGCGTGACCGGATCCGTAGTATGCGGACTGGTCCCGTCGATGACCGCGATCCTGCGCTTTCGCAGCACAACGCCGTCAAGCGAGTTTTCGTCGGCGGAACAGTGCAGATAGTCGATATCCTCGTCCAGGTCGGCAAACGCCTCGCCGATCCGCTTCATGAAAGTGGACTTACCGGTGCCCGGCCCGCCCTTCATGCAGATAATCTTGTTTGCCTCCCGCTGTCCCAGGATGTGTTTATAATAAGAGAAAAATCCCAGCGGCGTGTTATTGCCCGGGAAATAATGTCGTTCCAAAGACAAAGTTTTACCTCCTTACATGATGAGATACTTCATACTATGCCGGAGCCCCTGTCCTCGTTCGTATCAAAAAAAGAGCCCCTTGCGAGGCTCTTTTGCATATAGATGCATCGATTCTGTGCGGAAAGTTTCATGAGGAAGAAAGGTTTACGGCTTTGCGCGATCGTATTCTTCCTTTAAGCTCTCATCCGCGTTTCGGTAGATTTTCGTTAAAAAACTTAGATACACTCTCTCATCCTCCGTAAGGACTCTGTTTTTATGGTGTACATACGCGGATTTGATCGTATAAGGATAATGATTGACCGGAATGCATATGGTGCTCTGCGACGCTAACAGTCTGCATTTGGCGTTGTTTCCGATATAGTAACTGTCCGTGTTGATAATGAAAGAACGTAAAACGCCCCGGCTGTTTGTGACCACACGCTTTCGGTCAAGTTCCCAGTTGTACTTATCCGCATTGACACAGTAGTTGATCCCTGTGAAATTCTCGTCCGAAAAGCACACGTGTACATAAGGCTCCAGCTCGCTCAGATCAACCCCCGCCTTCTCTGCCAGCGGATGTCCCTTGCGTACCTGAATGCAGAACGGGCTGTCACTGACGATGACACAGGTCAGATTGTATTCCTGCAGCTTGCGGAGTATCTCATCTTCTTTTCCGCTTACATAATCGATGATGCCCAGATCGATCGTCCCGTATGCGACTTGTTCGATAATATCATCCAGCGGTTCTTCATTAAATACCAAGTTCAAATTCTGCGCCTGTGTGCATCTATAATTGTAGTATTCAATAAAAGCCTCGACAGCGGGCGTTGTACGATGGGCGCCTACGATCAGCGTGTTGCCTTCGCTTTGCGGAAACAGAGACTGAAAGTAATCATTTTCAAACTTATCCAGCTCAGCGATCATGCTTTTTGCCCTGTTCAAAAATTTCTCTCCCTCATATGTGATCTCCACGCCCTTGTTGGTTCTGTGAAAGATCGTGATCCCGATATCCTTCTCTGTATTCTGCAATACTCTGGACAATGCGGATTGTGAGATAAAGAGCTCCTTCGCAGCCTTGCTGATAGACTTATGCTCCCCGATTGCGAGCAAATAACGTAAATATTCTGTGTTCATGTCGTCTCTCCTGTGCTGTCTTATCTTGCTGATCGCTGTATAAGGGCTATTCTATCATAAAAATCTTTTTTTGTCCTACCTTATGGCCAAAATCAACATGTATACATATTACAATAAGCTTACGCAGCCGAGAAGATTGCCGACAAAAATACCGAAATAATTGCCGACAATGTAGCCCCACAATCCGACTAAGATGCCCGGAATGACAAGTTCGCTCCAGTTGAACGCGATCGTTACAGCCGCTGCAGTCGGAGGTCCTCCGATCGTTGCGGTAGCGGCGCAGACAGCTTCCTCCCAGGTACCTTTGACGAGCTTGGCACCGAGGATGGAAAGTCCGAGGTTGAAGATCAGGACTAGGATCAGAATGATCAGCGAAGCTGCCGAACCTTTGATGATCTCTATGACATTACCGGATGCGCCGATGGTAAAGAACCAGGCAAGCAGGCCGATGTTTCCCAGTTCCATCGCGCCCTTGATATTGCCGAAGAACTTACTGAACACGGTCGCCAGGATCACGGTGACCAAAGTCATGATCAAGTAAATGCTGCCGAAGGATTGCGCGATGAACGTCGGCGGATCCAGAGAAAGCACCCAGTTGGAGATCAGTCCGCTGACGCCGACGATTGCGAAAGTCGAGGCAAGCGCGATCGCGATGTCTTTTAAACCGACTTCTTTACCGCCCCAGAACAAGGCTGCTTCGGTTTTGCCCTCTGCCGCTAGGTCTTCTCCTCTGCTCAGCGCTTCGACCTTTTCGCTGTAAGGCCGCGGAAGGAACTTTTTGATAAAGCGTGTATTGTGCAGAAGCTTGAATACTAGGATCATCAGTCCGCAGAAGAAGTTTCCGACAACAAGATAAGAATCCAGCATGCCTTCCGGCACCGCAAAGATATTGTTCATGGCTACGCAGTTCACCGTACCGCCAACAGCTGCCGCAGCAATGATCGTACTCAGATATTCCGTCCCGCTTACATTTTGCAGAATCACATATCCGAGCAGTGCGCCGATAACGGAGCCAACCGCTGCAATATGGAAGATGATAAACAATCTTCCGGATTCCTTAAAGATCTGTTTCAGATTACATTTGAACAGGAATAACGGAATTGCACAGGGCAGCAGTACGGAACCGATCGAAGTGAAGGTTGCACTCGAATACGGCACCAGGTGAATATTTGAGAATAAGAGCCCTGCGAACAATACAATTACGATCGAGCCTATCGCTGCTGCCCAGCGATACCTCTGCTCCAGCACTACCGCGATCGCAACCGTGATCAGTACTACAGCCCATAGTAAGATACTCTGGTCTTCTGTGATAAATGATGTCATTTTTTTGTCCTCCTTTGAAGTAAGTCTGTTTATCTTCTGCCTTTATGTCTGAGCAGCCGGCCCGGATATATGCCTGTCATTTGCTTGTCGTGATAAACGATCTGTCCGTTTACAAAGACAGACTCGATGCCTTCACATTTTGCATCCCCATGCTTGTAATCCGCGGTATCTTTCAGCTTCTCGTAATCCATCAATACAAGATCCGCATCCCAGCCTTCTTTGATCGCGCCCTTGTTCTCAAGGAAAGTTCGCTGTGCCGGCAAGAGCGTGATCTTATGGATCATCTCTTCCAAAGACACGATTTTTGTTTCTTTGACAAAATGATTGATCGCGCGCGGGAATGCAGCCCATGCTCTCGGATGGGATTTTTGCCCCTTGAAAGAATACAGACCGTCGGTTCCGACGACCGTATTCTCATTCTGAAAGATCCTGCACAGATCCTCGTCACACATGGAGAAATAGATTGCTGAGCCGACGCAATGGTTTGCGGCGAGCATATCAAATAACTGTTCAAATGGATCCTTACCCTCGCGTGCAGCTGCCTCTGCGATAGTCAGGCCTTCGTACTGCGGTGTCTCTTTCAACGCAGCGATTTGAATGTTCTCAAAACCGCCGCAGTTGATATATTGATTTTCAAAGTCCGTATCGGGATCTTCGATATCCCGCCTGATCTGTTCTCTTACTTTCGGATCTCTCAGCATCTCTGTCAAACCGTCAAGATTGCTTCCGAAATACTTTGGCGGTATGATCGCGTTGATACTCGTCATCGAAGCAAGATACGGATATTCATCGATCGTCACCGATTGTCCGCTAGCAACGGCTTCCTCAATAAGCGCCAGCGTTTGTTTGCTCAATCCCCAGTATGGTCTGCCCTGCACCTTGTGATGCGAGATCATGACCGGAATGTTTGCTTCTCTTCCGACGCGCAGTGTTTCCTCCACACTCTTGACAACGTCTTTCGACTCATTTCGCATATGTGTCGCATAGACTCCGCCGTATTCGGCCACGACCTTGCAAAGCTCGATGATCTCTTCGGTGTCCGAGAAACAGCTTGGAGAATAAATCAGTCCGGAGCTCATGCCGAGTGCGCCATGCTCCATCGCTTCTCGGACGTAGGTTTTCATCTGCGCAAGCTCTGCTTGCGTGCATTTCCGGTTCTGATAGCCCATAACTGCCATCCTCAAGCTTCCGTGCCCGATCAGCTGTTTTGCGTTTGCAGCCAGCTCGACTTTCTTGTCCAGATAATCTGCGTATTTTTGAAACGAAGTGAATGTGTTGTACTCGTCAGGAAAACATCCGCATATCAGGTCAAGCAGCTTTTTCAGCTCGTCCGCGTGCTCCGGTATGACCGGAAACATTGCGGAACCACACTGTCCTGTGATCTCCGTCGTAATGCCCTGATTGATTTTGCATTCTCTTCCAAAATCTGTTCCAAAAACACCATCCCCGTGGGAATGTGCGTCAATAAACCCCGGTGTTACATAGAGTCCTGTCCCGTCGATGACTTTTTTTGCTGCAGTTTCTTCTGTCATGCCATGCAGGAGGATCTTACCGTTCCGGATTCCGACATTCCCTTTGTAAGCCGGTGCTTTTGTCCCGTCTATGATTTCTGCATTTTTGATCAGGATATCGATCATGTTTACACCTCTTTTCTTTTTTGTTTTTTTACACAACGAATTTTGAATTAAATTGTGCGTGTATTTATTTTAGCACAATTTTATTTTTTTGGTTATCCACTTCACGCATCGCGCTATGCAAGAAAGTGATAGCAAAATGACGATACCATGCGGTACAATGTTCTTGCAAAGTTTTTGCTGTATAACAAACAGGCAGGTGATAAGAAATGATAAGAAAAATGTTGCTGCTGATCATATGCCTCTTGCTGTTTCCCGCTTATGCTTTCGCGGAAACGCTTGACAACGGCCTTGTGATCGACACGACTGACTGGCAGTCGTCCCTGCTCGAGGATGCAGATGCGCAGTTGATCTATCATGCGGAGCGCGGAGAACTCGAATTGGGCATCTATACCAAAAGGGATCTGACTTCCAACCGGACACACAGCTGGCGCGAACTCTCCGAGGAAGATCTGCACACACTGGCATCCGAGATCATGCACGATCAGGAAAGCACATCGACACAATTAGAGGACTGGTTCACGTTTCGCAGTCAACAAATGCAGTTTCTGAAATTCTTTGGCACAGTGACGAATGAGAACGGTGAATCCAAAAACTTTATCCAGTATCTCACGATTGAAAACGGCGGGACGCTGCAATTCTCGTTTTATAAAGGAGCAGCCTTCTCTCCGCAAGACATTTCCGTTACAGACGCCTTTGTGGAATCCGCTTATTTCGAAGAATTGTCCGATCCCTCGATCGATACAAACATGATACTGAAACTGAGCGGTATTGCTCTGGTGATCGTTCTTCTTGTGGCCTCGGTTCTATGGAACATTCGAAGATACAGAAAAAAATTACAAAAAAAATAAGTGCCGCGAGGCACAACGGAGGATTTTTGTATGCAATCTAAAAAAACAGAAAGAATCAAAGAAATTGCCGATCAGGCAGCACGTAAATTATCGGGACCGCTCGGCTTTGGCTTTTATGATCTGCAGACCGGCGAGTCTTGCTATCGAAACGGTGAAAAATTATTTCCGACCGCCAGCATTTTTAAGATCTTTGTGCTGGCGGAATTATACCGTTTGCGCAATGAAGGCAAACTCTCGCTTGAAGATCGATATCCATTAAAAGGAAGCATGAAAGTTCCAGGTTCCGGCATCTTATTTCAAATGTCGGAAGGTACCGATTACTCGCTTTATGACTATGCATTCCTTATGATGACTCTGTCGGATAACACTGCCGCGGATTTTCTTTATGAATATGTCGGCAGAGCGAATATCCGTGATCATGTGCTCAAGCCTATGGGGCTGCAAAACACCAAGGTAGAACTTTCCTGCGCGGAACTCTTTCAATATTATTGCAAGATCGATCCGGCTTTGCCGGTTGAACAGCAGATGCACGCGTATTTGACCGGTGATTTTCGGAACAATGATTACTACTTCTGTACACAGGAGAACAACGATGTTACAACACCGCAGGATCTGAGCACATACTACACAACCATGTACGAGGGGAAATGGTGCAGCCGGCAAACATCGTCGGATCTTCTGGATCTGATGAAAAAATGTCAGACGAACTCCCGTATTCCCAAGAAACTTCCCGTAGGTACGCAGGTTGCGCATAAAACAGGAACGTTTGATCGATTGGTGTGCGACAGTGGTATTGTTTATACAAAAAAAGGTGCCTATATCCTCTCCCTTTTGTACAATGGTAATCTTGCTTCACCGGATGAATACCTCCGCAATCAAGGCGGTTCGTACGGCGAAGCGGTTCTCGCGGAAATATCAAAAGAGGTCTTCGACATCTTCACCGATTCATCGGAAAAATAAAACGCGCCATACGGCGCGTCAAATCGAACCGCGATCAAGCAGATGCTTATCGGCACCTGCCCGATTGCTACCTGATTTTTTTATCTATCCACGATCAGCACTACTGATCCTTGTCGTTATACTTTCGTTCTTTTGCCAAATAGCGTGCTTCCTCTTTCGCATCTTTTTCGGCCTGCGGATCTCTTTCCCGTTCGCGTTCGCGTTCAAAACTGCTCTTTTCAGATCCTAATGTCGGTGCTGGCTCTGTGTCTGCTCCCGACGCTGCTTTTGGAGCATGCTCCGTTTCCGCAGTCTTTAGCTCACTTTCCGATGCTGAGGATTCACCGCTCTCCATCTGCCCATCTGTCGGCTCCTGTGCCGCGGCAATGTTCTCCTCTACGGGATCATTGGCCGAAACCACATGGCTCGGATCATCATTGCTATCCGGTTCCACAACGACCAGCTTTTCGGTCAACAGTTCATAGAATGCCACAACGGAAGTCTGCACATAAGCATTCACAAAGAACATCGGAACGGTCAGCAGCAGATCGATGAAAAGTCCCAGAATTGTCAGTTCCGAAAAAGTGCCGAAAAGCGCACTTGGCAGGGATGCGAGCAGATACCAGCCAATAAAGGTCAGATTCAGATAAAACAAGCTACCTTTATTGCCCATCATCAGACGTTTGCTTTCTTCCAGGCACTGGTTCGCGCTGTATTCCGGATGATCGATCATGACATAGAAGGCCTGGCTGTAACGGAAGCTTGCAATGATGCCCGGAATGACAAAGAGTAGCGTCCAAAGCGCGATCTTAATGTTCATCAGAATGTACAGAAAAAACGTTTTTTTAAAATAGCTGAAGCCTTCAAACAGCAGCGTCATATCCGACTTTTTCGTCCGGAAAAAGGTTAAAAGATACATCGCCAGACCGAAGCTCAGCGGACCGCCGACCAGAATACTGTAAATCGTTCCACCGTAGCCGATGTTATAAGCCAGATCTTCTGACAAATCAACCGGAATGGTATAGGTATACGAAAAGAAATAATCTAAAAATTCGCTCGCTCCACCCGTCAGCAGATAGTATACTGCCAGTGCCAGCACTACCGGTTTCCAGTTTCCAGAAAGTGTGTTTCTGGCAATCTCTCGAATCTTGGATGCAGATTCCATAACAATGTGATTTCCCATAATAACTCCTTTTTCCCCTATGCAGCAATGTGTATTTCATGAAATTTACATGAGCTTTTATTACCATATTAGCACGTTTTCGACATCATTTCAAGCACTGCACAGCTAAAAATATTGAAACGCGGACGGCAATGGGATCGCATCTTCCATCTGCTGTGCGTCAGCCCAGACGAAATCGTCCTGCGGACCGCCGGATTCCCTCGCGCACGTGATATAGTATCCGGTCATGTGCCATTCCACATGTGAGAAAATGTGCTTGTACTCACTCTGACGGCTAAGTCCGGTCGGCATGCATCCCCAGCTTTCCGCCGTTTCCAGCGCCTTTGCTGCGGAAAGACGCTTTTCCAGATTCGGATACTGGTACAATCCCGCCAGGATCCCGTTCCCGGCTCGTTTCTGCACCGCCGTCTTGTCCGCGCAGCGGAGGATGAAAACCGTCATCTCGACGATCTTTCGTCCCTTTTTCGCGGCTTTTACCGGATACAGCGCCATTGTCTGATGCGCCCACGCGCCGCAAAAGCTCTGCACCGGACAGATCTCACACTTCGGACTGCCGTTCGGCACGCAAACGGTCGCGCCGATTTCCATAACCCCTTGCGTAAATTCCCCGCAGTGCTTCTTTGGATAAATCTCCGCCAGCATTTGCGCGTAGCGTCGCTTGGTCGACTGCTTCAGAATATCGGAGTCGTCCTCCAACAGGCGACTCATCACCCGCAGTACATTCCCATCGACCGCCGCCACGCGCCGGTCAAAGCAGTTGGAAGCGATTGCACCAGCCGTATAGTCTCCGATGCCGGGCAGCTTGCGAATTTCATCGTATTGATCCGGAAAAACACCCGCGTGCTCCCGCATCACCATCTGTGCGGCTTTCTGCATATTGCGTACGCGATTGTAGTAGCCCAGCCCCTGCCAGAGCTTGAGCAATGTTTCTTCATCGCTTTCCGCAAGATCACATACGGTCGGCAACACCTCCATCCAGCGTCGGTAATATTCCCGCACGGCCTCCACCCGGGTCTGCTGCAGCATGATCTCGGAGACCCATACATGATAAGGATCTTTGTCCTTTCTCCATGGCAAATCACGCTGATTTTCCCGGAACCACACGGTAACGGTATTGGTAAAGTCGACATCTATTTTTTTCATTCTTTTCTTACTAATCTCCTTGTGTTTTTCCTATCTATTTTATCAAAAAAAGATCTCCGATTCTACTGTGAATTGATCAATTCTATCATTTTCTTTGAAGGTTTCGAAACGAATCAAAAAAATCCCTCTTGACATTTTTTGTGCCATGTAGTAGAATTATATTCGTTAAAGACAAATTGCTAGGGGAGCTTTTGCTGAGATTTACTGAAATCTTTCGCATGGATTCGCGAATCTGTGTGAGATTTTTTGGATAAACCCTCATAACCTGACCCGGTTAATGCCGGCGTAGGGAAGCAGCATCAACACATAGTTTCTTGCCTTTGCGAGTTTTGGTTTACTTACTATTATACCACATATCGCAAGTTCTGCAAGATACAGTTCCCCTCCTAATTACATGACAGGAGGTTTTTTTTATGTCACAGATTTCATCCGTCCAAAAGAGTAGGCGCAACCTTTACAGCCTTGTTCTCTGCGCGATCCTGATCGCACTTTCGTTCGTTCTGGGAATGGTCAAGATCATCCCGATGCCTTACGGCGGTTCTATCACCCTGTTCAGCATGCTGGCGGCAACACTTGCCGGCTACTTCTGCGGCCCGAAGTGGGGTCTTACTTCCGGCGTCGCGCTGGGACTTCTCAATCTGATCATCGACCCGGTGATCCTGTTCCCGATGCAGGTTCTGCTCGATTACATCCTGGCGTTCGGCTGTCTGGGTCTCTCCGGATTTTTCAGCAACAAAAAAAACGGCTTGTTCATCGGCTACGTCGTTGCCATCACCGGAAGATTTCTCTGCTCCTTCCTCTCCGGCTTTCTGTACTTTGGTGAATATGCGCCGGAGGGCATGAACCCGATCTGGTACAGTTTTTTATATAACATCTTTTACATCGGCGGCGAAGGCGTTCTGACGCTCATTGTTCTGGCGCTTCCTCCGGTGAAGAATGCAATTTACCGGCTCAAAAAAGAGCGTTTTCAGTAATGCGCAGGCTTTGAGAACTGCGTATTAAAAGACAAAGGTCAGACCTCTTTTTTCCCCCCCTAGCATCCGCAATGGATGCCTTAATCCGGTCTGACCTTTTTTATTTTATGCATTTCTTTTTTTCGTTCTGTCCATCCTGAGGGCAGACAAACAAGTTTCCCATGAGATGCTACCCCTAGAGATGAAAAAGGCACTGCTGTCGGCTTCTCATGTAGCAGTACCTTCCTCTTATTCGTACTTTTTATATTTATTCGCTGTTATGCTGTTCTTCTTTTGTCTTCGCACCTTCATTCTGCACACTATTTTCCCTGATACTCGTAGGTTGTCTTGTTGAGGAAGGCTTTCATGCCCTCTTTCTGATCTTCGGTACCGAAGCATACGCCGAAGCCCTCTGCTTCCAGCGCGCAGCCGCTGAAGAGGTCAAGATGATATCCCTTATTCAGGAGTGTCTTGCAGGCCATGACCGCTACCGGCGCGTTGGAAGCGATCTTCTTTGCCATCGCTTCTGCCGTCGGCATCAGTTCTTCCGGTTCTACGACTTTCTGTACCAGTCCGATGCGAAACGCTTCATCCGCTTTGATGTTCTGCGCGGTCAGGATCAGCATCGCCGCGTTGCCAGGTCCTACGATCTTGGATAATCTCTGCGTGCCGCCGAATCCCGGGGTGATGCCCAGACCTGCTTCCGGCTGTCCGAATATGGCTTTTACAGACGCCAGCCGGATATCACAAGCCATCGAAAGCTCACAGCCGCCGCCGAGCGCGAAGCCGTTGACTGCCGCGATGACCGGCTTCTCGGTCTTTTCAATAAAATTCATGACTCGGTGGCCTTTCTGCGCGAAGCGCTTGCCCTCGACCGGATTCAGCGGTGCCATTTCCGCAATGTCCGCACCCGCGACAAAGGATCTGCCTTCGCCGGTCACGATCACACATCTTACTTCATCGTCTTTGTCAATTACATTAAAAACATCAAATAATTCATCGAGAACGGTCGAATTTAACGCGTTCAGTGCCTCTGGACGGTTGATCGTAACGGTCGCCACTCTGTCTTTTACGTCATACTTGATTGTCTGATACATCTTTATCTTTATCTCCTTTTCTGCCTTTGGAAAATCCGTCCGCCGGAAATTTTCATGCTGCCGACGTTTTCTTTTTCTCATTACGCCGTTAATAGTTTAACACTTCTTGAGCGATTACGCAAGCAGGAAAATGGCTTTATCCGCGAATTCTTCTGCTGTGATCTCTTGAAACAACATACCGGTCATCTCTGCGCGTATACCTATCCGACTAATAGTAAAATCCGGTGTCCGGATCGCTGTACTCCTGCACACGGACGCGATATGCCTCCATCGCCGCATCTTCAAACGCAAGCTGCGGCTGCGAGACGCCCATCTTCTGCAGCGTCCACTTGGCGAGGGGCGGATTGAGCACCAAAAGAGGCCCGATCACATAGGTCGCCAGGAAATTGTTTTGGCGCAGACCTTCTTCTGTGGTATCCGGATTGAGGCCAGGTCCCCTTGTCGTTATCCAGACCGGCTTCACGTCCGGATAAACAGCCGCCGATATCTTATTCGCTTCGATATAAGAATGCGTAAACTGGCTCTTGTAGCCGACGATCGTAAGCGGCGCAGCCCTGTCCCCAGGTTCGAAGCTCCCCAGATACAAGGAGTTGAAGCGATGCAGCATGTCCCGTTTGGCAACGGTCGGGAACAGTCCCAGACAGGATACCGTCGTGCCGGATGCGTCGCGGATCTCGCGGCCAAAGACCTCCAACGCATTTCCGGTAATCCAGAACAGCGTACCGTCGTCGACGCGTGCCTTGAGTGCTTCCAAGTGTTTTCGCAGAACTTCGATAACCAAAAGCTGCGCGCTCTCCGTCATCGTTCCCATGTAGATCAAATCCGGTTTTTCACTGACAAACAGCGGCTCATCCACAAGATGCGTTTCCACGACCTCGATCTCCGGGCAGGAACGCGCAAGATAGGTCACGTTAGCAAGATCACCGTAGAGGTTGGCAATCTCAGGATATAAGACTTCAATTTTCATGCGCGGCGCCTCCCTCTTCTTCTTTTTGTTTTTCGAGCAGCAGCTGTCTGACCTGCCCGGCAACTTTCTTGCCGAGCGCAATCGAATCCGTGCCATACAGCACATAAATATGATCGCCCGCAAAAAGCTGCAGCTTTCCCGGCGCATCCGTCTCCTTTTCCGCGAAGGAAAGCTTTTCCTCCGGAACACCCGCCAGCAGCAGACGCAGTTTATGGTCAAACCGCCGCGGCCCGCAGAGCACGATATTTTTGATATTGTCACGATTTAAAAATTCAAAGTCGCAGTCGTACAGCCAGCAGGTGTTTTCGGACCAGTGCTTCATGTCGCCTTGACAGCTGTTCATAAGAATGATCTCCTTGTTACCTTCCAGGCCGCCGATGTAATCAAAGACGCGAGTCGTCGCGAACGCGTTCTTCTCCTTGGCCAGCAGACGGTAAAGCGTGCGGCTGCCGATCGTCTCGGCGTCGTAACGCGAGCCGACAATGTTGAGCTTTTCAATGAAGCCCTCGATCTGCGCATGGCTGTATCCCAGCTCCCGCAGCACGGCTACGGCCGATACCACGTTATAGATGTTAAAGACACTTTCGTTCAGCAGCCGATAATGACCCGTACCTTCCTTATCTTTGACGTCGATCCGCATCGCCGCCAGATCCACCCGACAACCTGCGTAGTCATAGGCCGGAGCCTTGAAACCGCAGTGCGGGCAGTAAGCTTTGCCGATATGATTGTAGCGGCGGTATTCGTATTCCAGTCTCTGATGACATTTCGGACAGATCTGCAGGTCGTTGATGAGATTGACGCATTCCCGGACGTCACCTTCCATTTTTTCGATGCCGAAATAGACGCGCGGGTTGTCCGGCGCGACAGCGCAGCAGATCAGATCGTCCGCGTTGAGGATCAGCTTTGTTTCTTTCGGGATGTAACGGGTCAGAATATCGCGGATGTACTCCGGATGTCCGTTGCGCATGATCGAATCGCGGGAAAGATTGGTAATCAGCATATAGTCCGGCTTCAGATACGGATAGATGCGCAGCGCGGAACGCTCGTCGATTTCAAAGAGTCCGAGCTCATATTTGCATCTGCCACACAGACTGGCACCGTAGATCAGTGAGGATGCGATGCCGGAGTTGATGTTGGAGCCCATTTTGTTGTTGAGCACGCGCTTGCCGTCTGCGGTCAGCATATCCAAAAGCATGTTGGACACGGTTGTCTTGCCGTTGGTTCCGGTCACGGCAATGATCTTTTTCGGTTTGCCGATGTAGCGGAGAAAATCCGGACACAGCTTCAGCGCCAGCACACCCGGAAAGTTCGTGCCGTTGTGCCGGGTGATCTTGAGCGCGATGATGGAAAGCTTCGCAGCCCAAAGCGCAAAATAATATCTGAGTTTTCCCATGATACTGCAGGATCCTTTCGTTCGTTAATATTTGAATTCCGGTATGATCTTGTGGATCGTCGGCATGATGCCGATACCGCCCGGCGTCTGTCCCGGCAGCTGCCAGAAGTCATGCGCACAGTAGTTGTTGCCCTCGATGATCGCCGGTCCGGTCGGTGTGATCGCCACGTCCCAGCCCACATAGCGCATCTGCGGGACTACCAGCGCCGCTTTTTTAACCATTTCAACCGCTTCCTTCATATAGGGCACATGATAGCCGACCAGCGGCTGATGGGTGTTCGGATGCTCGGTGTAATGCTTGCCTGCGGTCGTATCGCCCGAATGCGCCGGATAAAGGAACTCGCCGGTCTCCAAATCCACCGGTCCGTGCAAACCGTAGTTGTCTACCACTCTGCCATCCCGACCCATCTTGAAGACTGCATAGATCACATGCGGCTCGCCTTTGGCATCGATCATCGTCATCATCCGCATGGTGTTGACAGAATACGGATACATCTTGGCAACATCCGGATGGTTTTCGATCACGTCCTCGATCGTCGCAAAATGCTTTTCTTTGATATAAGCCAAAAACGCATCGCTGTCCGCGAATTTTTCCGTCTCCAAAAGTTCGCAGCCAATGCCGCAGGAAAGGTCTTTCATCTTGGCGAAGATCTTCTTGCGGGTGTCGAAGAAATGCTTGACTTCCGCATCGGTCGCCGTCTCCAGATCCAGACATTCTCTGCCGATGAAGTCTTTGAAGACCTTGTTGAACTCATTCTTGTTGTTGAAAATATGTGCATAGCTGTGGTCGTTCATGAACATCATCAGCTTTTTGCTCCGAAAACGCGTAAGATAGGTATCCCGCTGCTTGGCGTTCAGGTTCCAGAACTCAAAGATGACATAGTCATTGTAGCCCGCCCCGTAGCGCGCCATGGAGCTGAGAATGTCAAAGAACAGGTAAACTTTGTTTTTGCCGGAACGTTCATGCGCCGTGTCCAGCACCTTAAAAAACTTTTTGAAGCTTGCGCCCTTGATGACTCTCCGATAATACTGTAGTTTGCTTTCCATAAAGATAGTCCTCCCTTCTTGTCTGTTTTCATAAAATATCCGATAAAAGTCTGGAAATTGCTTCCTTAAACTTAATGCGGAAACCACGTTTCTGGTAATCCGCATAGGTCAGTTCATGCCCGTGATGCGTCATGTCATACATGAATGCTCGTTCCATCTGCTGTGCGAAGTCACGGTCAAAGATCACCGCATTGGTCTCAAAGTTGAGCCGGAAGCTACGGTTGTCGAAATTCGTCGAACCGATCGTTCCCACTTCCCCGTCCACGACTAGCGTCTTGGCATGCAGGAAACCGTCATCATAGATAAACGCCCGTGCGCCGGATCTGAGCAGTTCTCCGATATAGGAATAGGTAGCCCAGTAAACGAAAATATGATCCGGCATGTGCGGGATCATGATCCGCACATCCACACCGGATTGCACAGCCATTTTGAGAGATTCCACAATGCTTGGATCCGGGACAAAGTACGGGGTCTGCAGATAAACACGCTTTTCGGCAAATGTGATCATACGCATCATCGCGCGTTTAACCTCTTCGGCCGGAGATTCCGGTCCGCAGGAAACGATCTGTATGCCGACATTTCCCTTTTCCTCCTCCTTGCTGAAACCGTATGGAACGAGATCCATCTGTTCCTTGGTGGTAAACCGCCAATCCAGGATGAAGCGACCGTTCAGATCGTTGACCGCGTCGCCGGTAATCCGCACATGCGTATCGCGCCAATAGCCGAATTTTTTCTTTTTTCCGATATATTCTCTGGCAACGTTATAGCCGCCGGTGTAGCCAATTTTGTTGTCAATAACGACGATCTTGCGGTGGTTGCGGTAATTGAGCTTGAGTCCGAAAATCTTCAATTTCGGTCGGAAGAAGAAGCCGACCTTGCCGCCTGCTTTCAGATAATCTTTCAGCACACGCTCATTGATCGTCCGGCTTCCCATCGCGTCCAGCAGTAGCCGCACCTCGACGCCCTCTTTGGCTTTCTCGGTCAAGAGATCGATCAAGGAAAGTCCTACGAAGTCTTTTTTAATAATAAAATACTCGATATTAACGGATTCTTTTGCCGCGCGGATATCATCCATCATTTTTTTCGATAACACGGTTCCGTCCGTGATCAATTCGACACAGTTGTTCTGCGTGTAATAGGCATGGCCGTAGACCTGGTTCAGCTTGATCAGATGCCGCCAGTTTTTGGTAGTCGGACAGGAAAATGCGTAATGCGGATTCTCCATCTCCTGCATCTGTTTTTTTAAAGCATGACTGACAACATAGCGTTCGTTTTCTGTCAGACGATTGATCTTGATACGGGCGATGTTCTGGTTAAAAACAAGGTAGAACAGGAACCCGACGATCGGCAGGAACGCCAGCACCATGATCCATGCCAAAGTCGCCGATGGACTTTTTCGCTCTGCGAAGATAACCGCAAAGATCAGCAGCAGATTGATCGCGTACAGGATCACCAGCGACGGCACGGTATGGCTCGGTATAAAAAGTATATTCATTTTTTTCTCAAGACCCCTTGTATTTCTTCTCCTAAATCATAATTGATTTTTTTATTGTATCACATTTTTCGTCCTTTTGCCATAAAAATTCCAAGAATACAAAATATCACATCAGCCAAAAATACAGTCCGCATGGCTTTGAGAAACAGCTGCGGATCCGTGTCTGCAAATGCCGTGTTTCCCAGATAGAGCCCGAAGGCCGCCGTGATCAGCGCCATACAGCCGGTATTTCCCATTGAGCGCATGGTAGCAAGGACGGAGGAAGCCGTTCCGTAATCCGTTTCTTTGACGGCAGACATTACCGCTTTGGTATTCGGTGTGGAAAAAAAAGAAAAACCGATCCCGCAGAGTGTCAAACCCAAAAGGACCGGCCACAGTGCAGAATCCGGCGTCAAGAAAAAAAAGCTTCCCAGCGAGCCGGCCGAGATTGCCATGCCCGCAGCCGACAAAAGCTGCGGGGAATGCTCGTCCGATAATTTGCCCATCCACGGTGCCAACAAGGCCATGACCGCCGTCTGGCAGAGCATGAAAAAACCCGCTGTCTGCGCCGTATAATCCTGCACGATCTGCAAATACAAGGCCAGTAGATACGTTACGCTGAAGTTCGCGCCGTAACTGATCATTGCTGCCAGATTAGAACACAAAAACGACGGATTATTTTGAAACAGCCGCAACGAAAGCACAGCATCCTCCCGTTTTTTTTCATTTCGCAAAAACAGGATAAAGGCTCCTGCTCCGGCAAGCAGCAGCGGTATCGCCGAAGTTCTGTGCCCGATTCCCGATAACCCATACATGAAAGAGATGATAGCCGCAGCAAAGAGCAGACTTCCGGCAATATCATGCCCGCTTTTTCCATAGGCCTGTCCGGTTTCGGATTTCCTTTGCATCAAGTCGTTCCGCTTTTCCCGGCCGATGCCGAAGGTTGCCGCCGAAAGAGAGAGCGCGGAAACTGTTGCCGTACAGAAGAACACGGATCGCCAGCCGAACTGGGTATTAAGGATCCCGCCCAGAACCGGACCTGCGGACAGTCCCAAATAGTTCGCGCAGGCTGCATATCCCAGCACCCGTCCTCTCCGCGCCTCGTCAAACGCTTCGATCAGGATCGGCAGATTGGTGCTGAAAATCATCGAAGCACCCACGCCCTGCAGCCCGCGGATCAAAAGGAGCATCCAGATCCCGCACGCAAAGCAGGCTGCCGCGGAGGCACCCCCGAAGACCGCGATGCCGATCCGAAGCATTGCCCTGCGGCTGCCGCGGTCTGCCAAATATCCAAGCGGCACTGCCAACGCGGCACAGGTCAGTAGATAAATGGTGATGACCCATCCCGCTGTCTGCCCACCTGCACCCAGTTCTGTACTTAAAGATGGGATCGACAGGTTGAGTGCGCTGCCCATAAACGTCGTGATGAACGAGGTGAGTACTGCCACAATCAAAGCACTCCGCGCATGTTTCGTTTCTTTTGTGGTTCGATCTATCCCGGCATTTTTTTCGCCTGAGCATACCTTCTTTTTCATAGGATTAGTATGCACGCTTTTGCCGACTTTTATAAAATGATACAAATGAAATAATCTTTTCCTTCGTCGCTGATCTTCTGCAGTGATTTCTGTACTTTGCCACGAAGGTTTTCCGGAACATTGCTGACCTTGCTCGCCATCTGCTCCGTAACCATTTCTTTCAGACTCTTGCCGAAGAGATTCGTTTCCCAGATCTCATCTTCCCCGTTTGCGAACTGTTCGGTCAGGTTGCGAGCCAGATCGACGGATTGCCTTTCGCTGCCGACGACCGGGGAGACTTCCGTCGTGATGCTGGTCTTGATGATATGCAGACACGGCGCTTTGGCTTTCATGCGCACGCCGTACTTGCTTCCCTGCTTGAAGACCTCCGGTTTTTCCAGGACCATCTGCGAAAGCTTCGGCGCGACAATGCCGTATTCGCTGCGCTCCGCTTCTTCCAGCGCGCTTCGGATACCGTCATAGGCTTTTTTAGCTTCGGCGTATTCCCGCAGCAGCAAAAACAGCTGGCTGTCGTTCTCGACCGGCGCGCCCATCAGTTCCTCGATGACCTTGTAATACAGGCCTTCTTCCAGTTCCGGTCTGAGGATCACGATGCCATCTGCCGGATCAGCCTTTTCGATTCTGACATCACGGATCACGGTTCCGTCCACGATCTGCCGGCAGGAATCGATGGCCTGCCCGATGGTCTCAAATTCTCCCATCCAGCTGCGGATATGCTCGATCATCGTCGCTTTGATCCAGTGGGAGCCCGGCAGCGCGTCCAGATAGCCCGGCAGCATGAAGTCGATCTCGCAGGCCGGGAACTGCAGCAGCAGGCGATGGAATAAAAGATCAAAGTCTTCTTCGTTCATGCGCTGGCAGTTCAGTGCCAGAACCGGCACTTGATACTTTTCCTCCAGCTGCGCGGCAAGCTCTCGCGTCTTCGGACTCTGCGGCGTCGCGGAGTTAAGTACGATTACGAACGGCTTCTGCAGTTCTTTCAGCTGCGCGACGGTCTTTTCTTCTGCGGCGCGAAAGTTTTCGGCTTCCAGTTCGCCGAAGCTGCCGTCGGTGGTCACCACCACGCCGACGACCGAATGCTCACGGATCACCTTTTCCGTGCCGACCTCAGCCGCTTCGCCGAAGGTCATTTTTTCTTCCGACCATGGCGTAGATACCATGCGTTCTTCGCCGTCCTCCTTATCGCCCAGCACGCCCGGAACCATATAACCGACGCAGTCCACCAGACGCACCCGCATCTGCAGCCCGTTTCCGGCCGACACGAGCACCGAATCCGGCGGGATAAACTTCGGCTCGGTCGTGGTGATCGTCCTGCCCTCGCCGCTCTGAGGCAGTTCATCCATGACCCTCGTCTTTTCATACGTATTCACCATATTCGGAAACACCAGAACATCCATAAAGCGCTTGATAAAGGTTGATTTTCCGGTTCTCACCGGTCCGACGACTCCGATATAAATATCGCCGCCCGCGCGTTTCCCAATCTCATCATATATTGTCCGACTGATCATATCATTAACCCCTCCGTAACAGACTGCCTGCAGCGATCCCTGCAATATTTTCTATTGGTATATATATGCGGCTTCCGTGGTTTTAGTATGGTTATTTCAAGAAAGCAGAGTCTTGTAAATTTTAACGAGATATTGTATAATATTTGTAATTTTCTACAAACACATGGATTCAAAAATAGAGTACAATAAAGATAACGCAGGAGGATACCAAAATGGCATTGACCGTACGCGACCTGATGAAACTGCCGTGCTTCACGCATCTGCATCTGATTGCCGGTTCCAAAGGGCTGGATAAAAAAGTTTCCGGCATGGGCATTCTGGATTATGAACTGATGCCGGAGTTTATCGATGAATTTCTGACCACGTTCACGCCCGGCGACTTCGTGCTCTGCAGCTTTCTCTACCAATATTGCCTGCATAAACCGGAGGAGATCCTGCCGATGGTGCGCACGCTTTGCAGCTACGGCGCCGCCGGGATCGGCTTCAAGTCGATCCTCTATCCGGAGCTTCCGCCCGAGGTGCTGGAATTTGCGGATCGTCACAAGCTCCCGGTTTTTCAGTTCGGCAAAGAGATTTATTATGAAAATCTGGTCTACGAGATCTCAGACGCGCTGCAGACGGATGATCGCAATCTCCTGACCTCCGAGAATATCGACAGTATGATCCGCGCGGATATGCCGCAGAACCGGGTCTACACCATCGCCAAGAATCTGTCACTGTCGTTCAAGGGCTACTGCCTCGCGGTCTTTCTTACCCAGGAAAGCGAGGATTTTCAAAACAGCATCGACCGTTACTGCAAGAACTTTTATCTGAACCGCAGTCTCGGCGACAAGGCCATGATCACGCCGTATCAAAACGGCATTTTTCTCATTCTCACGGCCGCACAGGACGATAAAAAAACCTTCCGCGTCATCCTGGATGAGATCCTGTCCTACCTCAATCTCGCGGACAGAAAGCAAGGCTTTTACTGTTGCTTAAGCCGCATCCACAAACCGTTCGAGAGTCTGGACCGCTGCTTCAAGGAAAGCTACAACACCTACCTGGCTTCGCTGGCTGAGGGAAAAAACATCCCCGATTACGACAAACTCGGTGTCTATGAGATTCTCATCAACGACTACCATTCTTCCGAACTCGGAGAATACATGGAGCGCTACCTCGCTCCGTTCTATGACCGGCCGGATTACATCGATACCGCGATCGCACTGGAACGTGCCGGCGGAGACATTGCCCGGGCAGCGGAGATCTTCGGCTGCCATCAGAATACAATCCGCTACAAGCTGGCGCGAATGCGGGAAGCCATCCGCATCGAACACGATACCGAACACGAATTTTATATGAATCTTTCGCTTGCCGTCCGCATCTATCAGCTCCGGCAGGCTGCAAAACGGAAAGGAGAACTATTACGATGAACAAAAAATTAAAAGCAGATCTTCTGCTCCTGCTGACCGCTGCGGTATGGGGCGCGTCTTTCGTCTCGCAGGTCAGCGGCATGGAACATGTCGGCCCGTTCACATTCCAAGGGCTGCGCCTGATGTGTGCGGCTGTGGTCCTGATCCCGGTCGTTCTGGTCTTGAACCGCGGAAAGGGTCCGCTCTTCGCCCCGGAAAAGAAAGAAGAAAACCGCAAGATCCTGCGCGGCGGCATCTGCTGCGGACTTGCCCTGTTCACCGCCTGCATGCTCCAGCAGTTCGGCTGCGTTTACACCACCGCAGGCAAGGCGGCCTTTATCACCACCCTCTACGTCGTGGTCGTGCCGGTCTTCAGTCTCTTTTTAAGGAAACGCGTCCGCCCGATCATGTGGCTGTGCGTCGCTCTGGGCGTCATCGGACTGTACCTGCTGGCGATGCCGAACGGCTTCGGCAGCGTTTCCAAAGGCGACTTCTTTGTCATCCTTTGCGCGGTCGCCTACGCGGTACATATTTTGGCCTGCGACCACTTTGTCGCGGACAGTGACGGCGTCAAGATCTCGCTGGTCCAGTTTCTGACCGCGGGTCTGCTCGGCTGCATCGGCATGTTTGTGTTTGAAACGCCGCGCCTGGAAGCAATCCTGACCTGCGCGGTCCCGATCCTCTACGCAGGCTGCATCTCCGGCGGCGTCGGCTATACACTGCAGATCGTCGCGCAGCGCGACGCGGAACCGACTGTCGCTTCCCTGCTCCTGAGCCTGGAATCCGTCTTCGGCGTCCTGTTCGGCGTTCTCCTGCTGCACGAGGTCATGAGCGGCAGAGAGATCATCGGCTGCTGCACCATTTTCGCGGCGGTCATCATCTCCAACATCCCGGAGAAACAGGCCAAGCTCCAGGACCGCTGAACCCTTGCGCGCCGGCACATCCGACCGGATCGCTGCATCCGGTGCGTTCCGGATACCCGGCAGGCCCAGCGCAGCCTGCTGAATCCATCGTTCAAAACAAAATTTTATCCATAATCCCCGTGGCTGCGCCGGTTTTGTGCTCCGGCACAGCCATAACCACACCAAAAAGCAGGCCGTCCGACATGCGCTTTGTCGTTCAGCCTGCAATTTTTTCATCTTAATCCTATTCCACCACGCGGCCGACAAGGCTGAAGGTGTTGGCGTCGGTGATCTCCACGGCCACGATCTGTCCGATCATTTCCGGGCGACCCTCGAAGTTTACTAACTTGAAGCTCTCGGTTCGTCCGCCGTAAGTCTTGGAATTGTGCTTGGACGGTCCGTCAACGAGCACGTTCTCGATGCGTCCGATATAGGCCGCGTTCTTTTCGGCAGAGATGCGATTGATGACTTCCACCAGACGGTTAAAGCGTTCATGTTTGACTTCTTCCGGGATCTGATCCTCGAACTTTTCTGCCGGCGTTCCCTTGCGAACAGAATACAGAAACGTAAACGCCGAATCATAGCGCACTTCTTCGCAGAGGCTCAGCGTCTCCGAGAACTCTTCCTCGGTCTCGCCCGGGAAACCTACGATAATGTCTGTCGAGATTGCGATGTCCGGATCGACCGCCCGGAGTTTCTGCACCTTTTCCAGATAGCTTTCCCGCGTATAATGGCGGTTCATCTCCTTGAGTACCTTGCTGGAACCTGCCTGCACCGGCAGGTGGATGTAATGACATAATTTCGGACAAGTACCATACGCAGCGATCAGCTTATCCGAAATATCTTTCGGATGGCTGGTCATAAAGCGGATCCATGCGAGCCCCTCGATCGCGTTGATCTGCTCGATCAGATCGGCAAAATCAACGGCCTGTCCGGTTTCAGCGCTGACGCCGCGGTAGGAATTCACATTCTGCCCCAGCAGCATCACTTCTTTCACGCCGTCCTCCACGAGTTTCCGGATTTCGGCTATGATATCCTCCGGTCTGCGGCTACGCTCCCTGCCGCGGGTGTACGGCACGATGCAGTACGTGCAGAAGTTGTTGCAGCCGTACATAATGTTGACAAAGGCTTTGTGCTTATATAAACGTTTTGCCGGCAGGCCCTCGACGATCTCCCCGCCGTCCGGCCAGATCTCCAGCTGCTTGGCCTTTTCGCGGTAAAGATTGTCCAGAAGTTCCGGTAGCTGGTGCAGGTTATTCGTCCCGAAGATCACATCGACCCACGGATATTTGGCCTTGATGGTGTCGATGATGTGCTGCTGCTGCATCATACAGCCGCAGACACAGACAGTAAAGTTTTCGCCCAGCTCCATTTTTTTCTTTTTCAGCTGTCCCAGCGTTCCGAAAAAACGCTTGTCGGCGTTTTCACGGATGCTGCAGGTGTTGAAGATCACGATATTTGCGTCTTTTCGCTCTGCCGCTGGCTGGTATCCCTTTGCCAGCAGCATACCCGCAAGGGTTTCCGAGTCATGCTCGTTCATCTGGCATCCAAAGGTTGTGATATGAAAGGTTTTGTTTTCTGTCAATGTTGTTCTCCCAAATCTTGTTGCCGAAGGTATGGATCATTCCTATCGGTCACAAAATGATATTTTCTTTTTTTCGTTCTCTGCCCATCAGGAGATTCACCGCTTCCTGCGCGCTGACACTCCCTTGGATCATGTGATAAATGCACTGTGTGATCGGCATTTCGACGTTCCGCTTTTCGGCAAGCGCAGTTGCTGCCTCTGCCGTGGAAAGCCCCTCGACCACCATGCCGACTTCCGCTGATGCGTCCGTCACGCTTTTTCCCTCGCCGATGAGGATGCCGCAGCGTCGGTTGCGGGAGTGCATACTGGTACAGGTGACGATCAGGTCGCCGATCCCGGCCAGTCCTGCAAAGGTTTCCGCCTCGGCTCCCAGAGCCAGACCCAGCCGCGTCATTTCGGTGATTCCGCGGGTCATCATCGCAGCCTTGGCGTTGTCGCCGAATTTCAGACCGTCGGAAATCCCGGCTCCCAGCGCGATGATATTTTTGAGTGCCCCGCCCAGTTCAACGCCGATCAGATCTTCATTGGTATAGACGCGAAAGCGGTCAGTGCTGAAGATATCCTGCACTTCCATCGCCAGCGCGTGGTCATCGCTTGCGGCCACGACCGTGGTCGGAAGCTTGCGGGCGACCTCTTCCGCATGGGACGGTCCCGACAGTGCCGCATATCTTACATTCGGCAGAACCTGCCTTGCGACCTCGGAAAGCCGCAGTGTGCTGCCTTTTTCAATGCCCTTGGCGACATTGACGACCGGGATCTGCGGATCCAGATAAGCTGCCGCCTTTGTGAAAACGCTGCGGAACGTCTGCGTCGGGACTGCCATCAGGATCAGATCTTTTCCTGCGATCGCCTGCTTCAGATCATCGGTGAAGCAAAGCGCTTCGGGAAGCACAACGCCCGGCAGATAATGCGTATTCCGACGAGTGCGCCGCATTTCCTCGATCTGCTGCGGCCGTCGCGCCCAGACGGTCACCTCATGGCCCTTTCCGGTCAGCGTGATCGCCAGCGCGGTACCGAAGCTTCCGGCTCCGATGACTGCAATCTTGTATTTTTCATCCATCTTTTTCTCCCATTCCTCAAGTGGACTTCGTTATATTTTGCCTTGTTATTTCTTCTTAAAAATCCCCATCGGCGGTTCTTCGCCGTGCAGCAGCCG